>NZ_JBHSUF010000014.1:0-199879 GCF_042660575.1 Nocardiopsis tropica | reverse complement strand
GGGCGGTGAGCCCATCCTGTAGACGCCTACTCGCTGACGCGGTGGAGGGTGTTGACGAAAGCACCCCACTCACATGAAGTGAAGGCGAGTCGGCCGCTCGCACGGTTCTGTGTATCGCGCACGTCCGCGCCGGCGGTGTGTTCGCGGGCCTCGGGACGGAGGGGCGGCGCGGCGGCGCGCCCTCCGGTCCGGTGGCGGGAGGGCCCCGGGCAGGCCGTCAGGGTGTGAGGAGCGCCTTGGTGGCGCGGCGCTCGTCCATCGCCCGGTAGCCCTCGGCGGCCTCCTCGAGCGGGAGGGTGAGGTCGAAGACCACGCCGGGGTCGATCCGGCCGCTCATGATGAGGTCGACCAGCTCCGGAAGGAACCGGCGCACGGGGGCCGGGCCGCCGAGGAGGCTCACCGTGGCGAAGAACAGCTCCAGGCCGTCCAGTTCGACCCCGTGCGAGACGCCCACGTAGCCGACGTGCCCGCCGGGGCGGGTGGCGCCGATGGCCTGCGCCATGGACTCCTGGGTGCCGACGGCCTCGACGGTGGAGTGCGCGCCGTACCCGTCGGTGAGCTCCCTGATCCTCGCGACGCCCTCGGCGCCGCGCTCCTCGACGATGTCGGTGGCGCCGAACCGCCGGGCGAGCGCCTGCCGGTCGGGGTGGCGGGACATGGCGATGATCCGCTCCGAGCCGAGGCGCTCGGCGGCCATGACCGCGAGCAGCCCGACCGCGCCGTCGCCGACCACGGCGACCGACTTGCCGAGCCCGGCGTCCGCGGCGACCGCCCCGAACCAGCCGGTGCCGAGGACGTCGGAGGCGGCCAGGAGGCTGCGGGCCTGCTCGGGGGTCGGCTCACCGGGCACCTTCACGAGGGTGCCGTCGGCGAGGGGGATGCGGGCGTACTCGGCCTGCGTGCCGATCGCGCCCATCATGACCTGGTGGACGCAGCGGGACTGGAAGCCGGACCGGCAGATCTCGCAGGTGTTGTCGCAGGCCACGAAGGAGCCCACGACGAGGTCGCCCGCCCCGACGTAGCGGACACCGGGTCCGACCTGCTCGACGACGCCGATGTACTCGTGGCCCATCTGCGCGGGGCCGTCCTGCTGTTCGATGCCGCGGTAGGGCCACAGGTCGGACCCGCAGACACAGGTGGCGGTGACGCGGATGACGGCATCGGTCGGTTCGATGATCGCGGGGTCCGCGACGTCCTCGACGCGGACGTCCCCGGGACCGTGCATGACGACGGCTCGCATGGGTGCTCCTCGGTTGTCGGTTCCTCGAAACCTTCTCCACACCACCACCGTTCCCGTCCGTGTGGAGTTCTACCTGGCAGGGGCGCTGCCAGGGGTGTGCTCACGCTGCCGGGCGCCCCGCCGCCCCCTCGGGAGACGGAGCGGGACCAAGGCGGCGCGGGTGCGGATTCCGGGCGGGCCCTCCGCCCGGGAGCCCCCTCCAACCCTCCGCGCCTTCCGGGGAGGCGGGGAACGGCAACCGTGCAGGCAGGAGTGTCCGATCGGCGGACCCCGGGTAGTGGGGTCGCACGTTCCTGAGCGGAACGGTGACGAGGAGGCAGGTCAGAGCATGTTCCGACACACCAAGCACCTCCAGTGCGAAGCCAAGCCCGAGGCCCCGGACGCCCTGTACGCCATGAAGCTCCAGGAGCTCATCGGCGGTGCCTACGGCGAGATGACCGTCACCATGCAATACCTGTTCCAGGGGTGGAACTGCCGGATGGAGGGCAAGTACAAGGACCTCATCATGGACGTGGCGACCGAGGAGATCGGCCACGTGGAGATGCTGGCGACCATGGTCGGACGCCTGCTGGAGGGGGCGCCCGCGGACACCGTCGCCGAGGCCGTGAAGGATCCGGCCGTCGCCGCCGTCGTGGGCGGGATGAACCCGCAGCAGGCCATCATCGCCGGGGGCGGGGCCGTGCCCACGGACTCCGCCGGCACCCCGTGGAACGGCAAGTACATCGTCGCCAGCGGGAACCTGCTCGCGGACTTCCGCGCCAACGTGGCCGCCGAGGCGCAGGGCAGACTGCAGACCGCGCGGCTGTACAACATGACCGACGACCCCGGGGTCAAGGAGATGCTCCAGTTCAACCTCGCCCGGGACACCGTCCACCAGAACATGTGGCTGGCCGCCATCGAGGAGCTCCAGGAGGACGGACTGGAGGGCGAGATCGCCCCCAACGCACTCTTCGACGTGGAGAACCAGGAGCACGCCAACACCATCTGGGGCCTGTCGGACGGAACGGCCGCCGCCCAGGGCCGCTGGGCCTCCCGGCCCGCCCCCGACGGCGAGCACGAACTGCGCTACCTGGACCAGCCCGACCCGCTCGGCGGACCGGCCTCCGCGCCCCCGCCCGATCCCAAGCTCTACGGGACCTTCGCCGGTCCCGGCGGCCAGGGCTCGGCGAAGGGGGCCTCCAAGGCCACCAAGGGAGGCAAGGGCCTGGCCGACAAGGTCAAGGACGCCCTGGAGTGAGACTCCGGAGAGGGGTGTGGGCACCGCCGCGCCGTCAGCGGGACAGGTGTCCGCACCCCCCGCGCGGCCGGGCCGGCGCCCCACGGCGCGTACCCGGCCCGGCCCCGGTCGTCCCGGACGCCGACCCCGCGAAGAGCGCTCCCCAACCGTGAAAGGCCGCCCATGATCCTTCCCGAGCCCCGAGGCCCGCTGAGTGAGCGACTGCTCCTCTCCCTGACCCGTCCACCCCTGGAGGGGGAGGCGACGCTTCCCCGAGGCGTGCCGGCGGTCGCCGACCCGCTCCAGGACGAGGACCTGCAACTGTCCCTGTTCACCTGCTACCAGCTCCACTACTCGGATCTGGAGGGGGTGGACGGCACGTGGGAGTGGAACCCCGCCCTGCTCGCCCTGCGCGCGGAGCTGGAGGGCGAGCTGGAGCGCGCCCTGCGAGAGGCCACCCTGGGCCACGGGTGGCAGGGACAGGAGGACACGCTGCCGTGTGAGGTGCCGACCAGGCTCACGGGGATGATCCGTGCCGCCGGGGGGCCGCCCCTGTCGGCCTTCATGCGGCGGCACGCCACCTTCGGGCAGTACCGGGAGTTCGTCAAGCACCGCTCCCTGTACCACCTGCGCGAGGCCGACCCCCACACCTGGGCGATCCCGCGCGTACAGGGCAGGGCCAAGGCCGCACTCATCGAGATCCAGGCCGACGAGTACGGGCAGGGGCAGGCCGCAAGGATGCACTCCGAGCTCTTCCGGAACACCATGCGCGGCCTCGGCCTGGACACCGCCTACGGCGCCTACCTGGAGTCGGTCCCCGCGGTGACGCTGGCCCTGAACAACACGATGTCGCTCCTCGGCCTCCACCGGCGCCTGCGCGGAGCGCTCCTGGGACACCTGGCGGCCTTCGAGATGACCTCGACCGGCCCCAACCGCGACCTCTCCCTGGGGCTGCGGCGGCTGGGCGTGGCGGTCCAGGTGCGCCGCTACTTCGACGAGCACGTGGAGGCCGACGCCGCGCACGAGCAGATCGCCGCCCGCGACATGTGCGGCTCCTTCGCGGCGGACCACCCCGACCTGGTGCCCGACGTGCTGTTCGGCGCCGCCGCCTGCCTGACCCTGGACCGCCTGTGGGCGGAGCACGTCCTGGGCCGCTGGCAGGCGGGGGAGTCGTCGCTGTCGTCGGCGGACGCCCGGGAGGCCGCGGCCACATGAGCACCCCGGCCGAACTCAGCGTGGTCGTCCCGCTGAAGTGGGAGGACGACGGGGAGGCGGAGGACATGACCGCCTACCTGCGGTTCCTCACGGGCGTGGTCCACGAGGTGATCGTCGTCGACGGTTCCCCGAAGGCCCTCTTCGACGGGCACGCAGAACTCTGGCGCGGAACGGGGGTGCGCCACATCCCCCCGGACCGGGCCGCCGCGTGCGCGAACGGCAAGGTGGCGGGCATCCGCACCGGTGTGACGGCGGCGACCCGCGAGAAGGTCGTGATCGCGGACGACGACGTGAGGTACGACGAGCCCTCGCTGGGGCACGTCTCCCGGCTCCTGGACGGCGCCCACCTGGTCAGACCCCAGAACTACTTCGACCCGGCGCCCTGGCACGCGGTGTGGGACACCGGGCGCACCCTGCTGAACAGGTCCGTGGGCCAGGACTATCCGGGGACCTTCGGGCTGCGGCGGTCGGCGCTGCTGGGCATCGGAGGCTACGACGGGAACACGCTCTTCGAGAACCTCGAACTGGTGCGCACGGTCCGGGCCGCGGGAGGGACCGAGGTGCTGGCGACCGGCCTGTACGTTCGCCGTCTGCCGCCCCGGGCGTCCCGTTTCTGGTCGCAGAGGCCGCGCCAGGCGTACGACGACACGGCCCAGCCCGCGCGCATGGCGCTCTTCCTGTCACTGCTGCCCCTCACGGGCGTCGCCGCCCTGCGCTCTCCCGGGCTCGTGGCGGCCGGGGCCGGGGCCGTCGTCCTGCTCGCCGAAGCGGGCAGGAGGAGGGCGGGGGGACGCGACGTCTTCCCGGTGCGCGCCTCGCTGGGCGCGCCGTTCTGGGTCCTCGAACGGGCGGTGTGCGCGTGGCCCTCGTTCGCCGCCTGGCTGACGGGGAGAGGTGTTCCCTACGCGGGTTCGAGGCTCACGACCGCCGCCCACTCACCCCGTCTGCTCAGGCGGAGCCGGGCGGGGACGCTCTCCCTCCGCCCCGCCGGGGGCGGTGAACCCGATCTCCTTGTGCGTGCCGTCGCAGAAGGGGCGGATGGATGACGCACCGCAGCGGCACAGCGCCACCGTCCGGCGGCCCTTGGGGATGGGGGCGCCCTCCGCGTCCAACAGCCGGAAGGGGCCGCGCAGCAGCAGCGGTCCGTCCGGGCAGGCGGTCACCGAGACCTCCGGGACGGAAGGGCCTTCGTTCGGCAGGTCGTCTTCCATACGGGGCTCCTGCCCCGACGGGGGTCACGGAAAACGGCGGCCCCGGCGGGCCCGGCCCTCTCCGCGGCCGTCCCGGGCGGACCGGTCTCGTGGACGCACGAGGGGACGGCGTGCGACAGGCGGGAGCGCGGTGAGGGTCACGACGCCTGGGGCGGAACCACGTCCAGGGCGCGGCCGAGAGCGGCGGTCAGTCGCGCGGAACGCCCGGGGAGGTGCTGTTCGGCCCATGCCCCGGCCGACCGCAGGAAACCGGTCAGGTCCTCCTCGGCGCCGGCCACCAGCCGGCGGAGCCCGGCGGCGGAGGTCTCGATGACCGGGCTGTCCCGCTGTTCCTGGTCGGGCGTCAGGCGCACGGTTCCTCCCGAGACCTCCACGAGCGGGAAGGGGTCGTGGCCGAGGTCGAGCCGAAGACTGTGTCCGTCGAGGTAGTCGAGCCAGTCACGCCACTCGTTGAGGTCGCTGCAGCATCCGGGCAGCAGGGCGACGCCGGTCGTGGTGTCGGTGATGCGCATCCCGCCGGCCACGAAGAGCTCGTCCGTCGTGAACAGGGGGTGGAGGAAGCCGTCGAGCGGTTCCGCGGGGCGCGGAGGACCCTTCCCGGGGAACAACCCTTCGACGTCGTTGCAGGCGACGATGAGCATCACCGCCGTACCGATGTCGACGGGGGACATCCCGCCGTGCAGCCGCAGGAAGTCGAAGGTGGTGGGTTCGCCGACGGGCCACAGCGAGAACCCGCCGCGGAAGTGGAGTTCCACCACGGGATGCACGACGATCATGCCGGGAGTCTGCCGCACGGCGGACGGCGGCGCCACAGGTTTCGGCGGCCCCGGCGGCCCCGGCGCCCGGCGCCCGGTGCCGGGCGGGTGGACCGCTACGCCGCGCACGGCGCCCCCTCGTCCGCGTGGTCGCGCGGCGGGACCCCCACCCTCCGGACGGGTCCCTACCGTCCGTCCACGGTGGGCGACGGCCCCCGGGGCGTGGGAGGCCCTGCCGTGCCTCCTGGACGGCATGTGCCTCCCGGACACCGGGCGGCGCCCGCGTCCCTGCCGCGAGCCGGCCCCTTGCGGGCAGGGCCCCTACGCGTCGGGGACGAGCACGACCTTGCCGATGACGGTGCGGGACTCGGCGAGGGCCAGCGCCGCCGCGGCGTCCGAGAGGGGGATGCGGGCGCCGACCTGCGGCGTCAGGACGCCTTCGGTGAGCAGGCCGAGCACCTGGGTCAGGTCCTCGCGCAGCCGGGCGCGGAAGGCGTCGGCGCGGCGGCTCCCGGCCCAGAAGTTGTAGAAGCCGGCGCTGCGGCCGTTGGGCAGCGCGTTCCACACGCCGAGGCGGCCGAAGAGCTTGAGCACGGGCAGCCGGGAGCCGCCCTCGACGTCCTTGGTCGCGGCGGTCCCGTAGGAGACGAGGGTGCCGCCGCGCCGCAGCAGGCGCCAGGACCGGACGATGCCCTCGCCGCCGACGTGGTCGAACACCGCGTCCACGCCGTGGGGCGCCAGGGAACGGATCTTGCCGTACATCCCCTCGTCGCGGGAGTCGACGGGGGTGGCGCCGAGCTCGCGCACGGCCTCGTGGTGGCGCCGCGCGGCGGTGCCGATCACGGTGATCCCGGAGTGCCGGGCGAGCTGGAGCAGCGTGGTGCCGACCCCGCCGTTGGCGCCGAGGACGACGACCGTGCCGCCGTGCGGCACTGCGGCCGTGCGGTGCAGCATCTGCCACGCGGTGATGCCGTTGACGAGCAGTGTCTCGACGGCCGCGGGGTCCGCGTCCTGCGGCACGGGGACGAGATCGAGGGCGTCGAGGTGCAGGTGGCTGGTCCAGGCGCCGGTCTTCGTGACGGCGGCGAACCTGCCTCCGAGGAGTGCGGCGTCCACGCCGGGCCCGACGTCGGTGACGGTGCCGACGACGTCGTAGCCGGGCACGAACGGGAACGGGGGCTGGTCGAAGTACTTGCCCCGGCGCATCTGCTGCTCGGCGAACGACACCCCGGTCGCCTCCATGCGGAGCACGACCCGGCCGGGGCCCGGAGCGGCCAGCCGCTGCGTGCGCACCTGCAGGCCGGCGGGCTCCACCTTGCCCGGCAGGAGGATCTGGGTGGCGGTGACGGTGGCGTCGCTGGCGGGGTTCATGCGGGCTCCTCCGGAACATGTGGGGTTACGGCTGTAACCTTACGCGTGTAACCCTGGTGGTGCAAGGTCGCCGCCGGAAAAACTCACAGCTGTAAGGTGACACCATGAAGGCCACGAAGGACACACCTGCTCCGCGCACCCGCAACCGCCGCGGCCAGGGCGGACGCCTGCGCGAGGACATCGTCGACGCGGCGGTCGCCCTGCTCGACGAGACGGGCGACGAGCGCACCATCACCCTGCGCTCCATCGCGCGCCGCGTCGGGATCGCCGCGCCCTCCATCTACCCGCACTTCTCCGACCAGCCCTCCATCATGCTGGCCGTGGTCAGGCGGGCCTTCGGCGAGCTCGAAGCGGCGCTGCGCGCGGCACTGGAGGGGGCGGGGGAGGACCCCCGGGCGCGCCTGTACGCCGTGTGCCACGCCTACCTCGACTTCTCCCGCGTGCACCCCGAGCGGTACCGCACCATGTTCGGCGGCCTGTGGATGCCCACGCTCGCCGACACCGCGGTCACCGAGGAGGACCTCGTGGCGCTCGGCGACTCCAACCTGCGGATCCTGTCCGGTGTCCTGGCCGCGTGCGCCGAGGCCGGACTCTCCACGAGCACCGATCCCGGCGCCGACTCCTACGCGCTGTGGCTCGGCCTGCACGGGCTCGCGCACCAGCGGTCCGTCACCCGCGTGTTCCCCGGCCCCGACGACATCGGGGAGCGGATGATCCCCGCGCTGGCCCGCCTGCGCGAGGGCTGAGCTCGGCCCGGAGCCGCAGGCGGCCGCTCGCGCGAACGCGGCCGGGCGCGGCCGGCCGCGTCATCCCCGTGCCCGGCGGGCCGCACCGCCGGGTCGGGCGGTCGCGCCGGGTCGCGCGCGTGCCCACGCGAGGAGGCCGGCCAGGGCGTAGGAGGCGCCGAACAGGCAGGAGGCCCACCAGCCCCAGGTGGTGTACGCCCAGGCGGAGGTGACGGCTCCCAGGGCGGAGCCCAGGGAGTAGAAGGCCATGTAGGCGCCGATGACGGCACTGGCGCGGTCCGCGTGCGCCGAGGTCAGCAGGTGCTGGTTGCCGACGTGGACGGCCTGGACGGCGAAGTCCAGCAGGACGATCCCGGCGACGAGGGGCCACAGGGTCGGCTCCGTCCGGGCGGTGAGGGCCCAGGAGGCGACCAGCAGCACGAGGGACCACCCGCTGATCGGCTGGGCGCGGCCGCCGTCGGCCCATCTCCCCGCCCGGGAGGCACCGAGGGCCCCGGCGAGGCCCGCCAGCCCGAAGAGGCCGATCGCCGTGGTGCCGAACGACCACGGTTCGGCGCCGAGCGGGAGGGCGAGCCCGCTCCAGAGGGTGCCGAAGGACGCGAAGAGGAAGAAGGCGATGAGACCCCGGCCGAGGAGCAGGCGGTCGGTGACGGCCAGCCGCGCCATCGCGCCGACCGCCCGCGCGTACGGCTCGGGGGAGGTGCGGGGGTCCGGGTGCAGGCCCGCGCGCACGGCCGCGGCGAGCACGGCGCACAGCAGCGCGAGCACGAGGTAGACGGCGCGCCAGCCCACCGTGTCGCCCAGTGCGCCCGCCAGGACGCGGACCCCGAGGATGCCGACCACCACCCCCGACGTGACCGCGCCGATGTTGCGTCCCCGTTCGCCGGGCGCGGAGACGGAGGCGACATGGGCCACGGCGACCTGGACCGCGACCGCGAAGAAGCCGGCGGTCGCCAGCCCCGCCGTCGCCACCGCGCCGTTGGGGGCGACGGCCGTGGTCCCGGCGCCCGCGGCGACAAGTGCCAGGAGCCGGGTGAGGAGCCGCCGCCGGTCCACCACGTCGCCGAGGGGGACCAGCAGGATCAGGCCCGCGAAGTAGCCGAGCTGGCCTGCGGCGGCCAGCTGCCCGAGTGACGCGGGCGCCATCCCCAGGTCGGCGCCCGCGGCTTCCAGGACCGGTTGGATCGCGTACACGGTGGACACCGCCACGGCGCACACCACCGCCAGGACGATGCGCTGAGCACTTGTCACCCCTGTCACCGCACCACTCCTTTGGTTTCAAAATGCAACCATTGGAGGCTAGGGCATAATGGTTTCAAAGTGCAACCAGCAAAGGAGGGCTTCCATGGCGGAGGCGGAAACCGGCCGTGGCTGGACCGATCCCACGTGCCCGGTCGCCCGAACGGTCGACCTCGTCGGCGACCGGTGGAGCCTGCTCATCGTCCGCGACGCGATGGAGGGCCCGGCGTCCTTCACCGAGTTCCGCCGGCGGCTCGGCATCGCCCGCAACATCCTCAGCGACCGGCTCCGCAAGCTCGTCGACCACGGCGTCCTGGTCACCAGTCCCAGCGGCGGACGACACGTCTACGAGCTGACCGGGGCCGGAAGGGACCTGTTCACCGTCGTGGTGGCGCTGAGGCAGTGGGGGGAGCGCCACGCCTTCGCCGACGGCGAGCCCCGTTCGCGCCTCACCGACGCCGAGGGGCGTCCGCTCGCCGAGCTCCGCCCCCGGGGCCAGGACGGCGCCCCTCTCACCGCCGGTGCGACCCGGGTGGAGAGGGTGGGCTGAAGGGGACCGCGGCGTTTCTCCCGGACGCCGCCGGACGGGTCCGGCACGGCCCGCCGCGCAGCGACGCCCCTCCGCGACGCCGTACGGCCGGGTAGGTGTACATGCTGGCCAAACCTGGCCATAGCCTGCGAAAACATCTCATCCAGGTCCTGTGGCCTGCCAGGATGACGCTTCCGACAAGCACTCACCCCTGGAGCGCCCATGCCACGACCCGCCTCGCGCGTCACCGCCATCGCCGCGGCAGCCGTCACCGCACTGTCCCTGCTGTCGGCCCCCGCGCAGGCCGCCTCCTCGACCGGGGCGCTGACGGTGACCCACGTGCGCGCCAACGCGGCGGGCACGGACACCAAGAGCAACCTCAACGGCGAGTACTTCGTCATCAAGAACACCAGCACCAAGACGGTGAACCTGAGGGGGTACGTCCCCGACATCACCAGCAACACCTACGGCCGGGTCCTGCCCTCCTACAACCTGCCCGCGGGAGCGGTGGCCTACGTGCGCACCGGCAGCGGCACCAACCGCCGCGACGCGAGCGGCAACCACCAGGTCTACCGCGGCTACGCCCGCCACGTGCTGCCCAACGACGCCACCGGCCGCAGCCCCGACCTGCGCCTGAAGAGGCCCGGAAGCGCGGACAACAACTCCTCGAGCGGGTCCATCAGCTCCTGCAACTGGGGCAGGGCCGCCAACGGCACCACCTACCGCTGCTGACCCCAAGCCCGTCGGCGCCACCGGGCCCGTCCGGGGACTCCCCGGGCGGGCCCGGCCGCCGGTGCGGTACCGTCCCCGGTCGCCCGGTCGCCCGGTCGCCCGGAAAACTCGACACCACCGCCGGTACCGGACACCGACCCGGCGGCGATCGGGCCGTTTCGGCCACGCGGCGGCCATGCGGTGTGGTAGGTCTCGGGGGACACCCTGGGAAAGGCGGGACGTTGGTCAAGATCGCACTGGTCTGCGGAGACGGGCTCCCCGTCAGCGGCCTGCTCACCGTCTTCCGCAACGTCGTGACCCGCTTCCACGGGCGACCGGACCCGCACGAACCGGTCCCGGCCGACCTCGGCTACTCGTGGCGCCCCGACAAGCCGGCCTTCTTCCCCGACGGCGCCGGAGCGGACTGCTATCCGCCCTGGCTCCGGGTGAGCCGGGCCCGGCCCTGCGCGGGACCGGACCTGGCGGGGGAACTCCTCGACGTGCGGCGGCAGGTCGCCCGGGCGGACGCCCTCGGCCCCGGGGAGAGGGCACGCCTGCACCGGCGCGTCGAGGCCCTGGCCGGCCCCTACCGGTCCTACTTCTCGGAGTGGCTCCACGAGCACGACGTGGACTGGGTGGTGGCGGTCAACATGACCCTCTCCGACGCGGTCCCGGTGACCCTGGCCCTCCACCGCGCCGCGGAGGAGCGCTGGGGCGGCGGACGCCCCGGCGGAGTCCTCTTCTGGGACCACGACCTGTTCGGCAGCTACGCCGTGCACGAGGGCGACGAACGGGTCTACCCCCCGGCTCCCAACGAGTTCACCCCGCTGCCGGGCGGGCACCCCGCGCACCGCTGGGCGGTGGTCTCGGAGGCACTGCGTGCCGAGGCCAGCGGGTACCCCACCCCGCTGGAGCCGGTCACGGCCCCCAACGTGCTGCCCGAAGCTCCCCCCGAGGGGCTGGAGGACCGGCACACGGAGTTCCTGGAGCAGATCGGGGCCGCGCCCGACCAGCCCCTGCTGCTGGTCCCCGTCCGCGTCTTCAGGGTCAAGGGCGTGGAGATCTCGGTCCGGCTCTTCTCCCGCATGCGGCAGGTGAGCCGGGAACAGGGGCGGCCCGAACCCCTCCTCCTGGTCTTCGGGGACCTCGGCGAGGATCCGGACTACACCAAGGAGGTGCTCGACGAGGCCTCGCAGGAGGGGGTGCTGGACCACGTGAGGTTCCTGGACGGGGTGCCGCTGCAGAGCCACCGGGGGACGGACCTGCGCTGGCGCCTCGACGAGGTCGACCTCCTGCGGGTGGGCGCCGCCACGGGCGGCGGGGTGCTGTTCACGCCCAACCGCCCGGACGTGGAGAGCGTGGGACTGGGGCCCGCGCTCGCCACCGTCGCGGGCCTGCCCAGCGCGGTCGGGGACTTCCACGCCTTCTCCGACATCTACGGCGACGCGTTCCTGTGCGCCCGCCTGCACCGGGATGGCGACCTGCGGAGGACCGCCGAGGAGATGCTCGGGCTCATGCGAGCCAGGGTGGGCGGCGAGCCCTGGTTCGCCGAGGCCATGCGGCGCAACCGGGCGAGGATGGACTCCCACTTCCCCGTCGAACCGTGGCGGCGGCTCTGGGAGGAGCTGGTCTCCGGGACAGAAGGGGCCGTGACGGCGCCGGAGGACCCGGCCGGCGCATGAACGCCGCCCCGGCCCGAGCCCCGTCCACGCCCGGCCCGGGAGCGGCGGAGCCCCCGCGCGACGCCTCGTCGTGCGGGGGCTCCGCCACCGCGCGTCCGGCCGGGCCGGACGCGGACTCAGCCCGGGAGCTCGCCAGAGCGGGTCGAGCGCAGGGTCAGCGCGGTGAGCAGGCCCACCACCGCCACCCCCATCACCCAGTACGCCGGGGAGACCGGGTTGCCCGTGGACGCGACCAGCTGGGCCGCGATGTAGGGGGCCGTCCCGCCGGCGACGATGGTCCCGATGTTGAAGCCGAGGGAGACGCCGGTGTAGCGGACCGCCCGCGGGAAGAGCTCGGTGAACAGCGGGAACGCGGGGACCTGCAGTGCCGCGTTGAGGATCATGAACACCAGGTACACCAGCCCCACGACCAGGAGCCCCGAGGCCTCGGACATGGCCAGCAGGATGGGGTAGGCCAGCAGGACGTACCCGACGCACCCCGTGGTGAGCACGGTCAGGCGCCCGAAGCGGTCGGTGAGCATGCCCATGAACGGCATGGACAGGCAGGCCAGGCCGATGACCGCCGCCGAGAGCCAGTACACGTGCTGGGAGTCGTGGCCCAGGTCGTTGATCAGGTAGACGTTCATGTAGGTCAGCCCGACGTACCCCGTGCCGTTGGTGGCGACGGCCAGGCCGATGACCTTGAGGACCGAGCCCGAGTTGCTCCGCAGCACGTCGACGAAGGGGCTGCGGGTCACCTCCGACCGGGCCTCCATCTCCCTGAAGTCCGGGGTGTCCTCCAGCTTGAGCCGCGCCCACAGGCACAGGAGGGTCAGCGGGATACACAGCAGGAACGGGACGCGCCATCCCCAGGCCGACATCTGGTCGGGGGAGAGGAGCCCGACGACGATCCCGGCCACGGCGGCGGCGACCGCGAAGCCCAGGGTGGAGCCGGTCGGGGTGAAGGCCCCGAAGAAGCCGCGCAGCCCGGACGGCGAGGACTCCGCGATGTAGGTGGCCGATCCGCCGATCTCGCCCCCGGCCGAGAACCCCTCCGCCATGCGGACGATCACCAGCAGGATCGGAGCGGTGATGCCGACCTGCGGGTAGGTGGGCAGCACGCCCATCAGGGCACAGCACAGGCCCATGCTGACGACGGTGGACACCAGGGCGACCTTGCGCCCGCTGCGGTCGCCGAGGCGGCCGAAGAAGATCCCGCCGAGCGGCCGCATCAGGTAGCCGGACCCGAACACGGCCAGGGTGGCCAGGATCGACGTGGCGGGGTTGGAGCTGGGGAAGAACAGCGGGGCGATGACGACGGCCAGGAACCCGTAGACGCTGAACGCGTAGTACTCGATCAGGGTTCCCACCCCGCCGGCGACCGCGGCCCGCAGCGCGGTGCGCCGGTCGCGCACGGGTGCGCCGGGTGCGGCGACGGCCGGGGAGCTCCCGGCGCTCTCTGAAGAGGACAAGGCGATACCTCCTGGTGGGGATGGAGCTCGAGCGCCCGTCACGGGCTCTCGGGGGGATGGTGCCTCCCCGTGCGTGCGGGGCGGCGGGGCGCCGGCGTGGTGTTCGCGCCCGTCGGTGAGGCGGACCGGGAGTGCCGGTCAGCCGGTGGCGCGTGCCCGTCGGTGCTCGGCGAGGAGCAGGTTCAGGCTCCCGCCGGCCTCGATGACCTTGACCACGCGCTCGCTGAGCGGTTCCCCGGTCAGCTCGGCGTCCTGGCGGGCGAGGCGGACGGCGGGGCGCCGCCAGTCGATGGAGACGCGGTCCCACCGGCGGACGGCGCGGGTGATGCCCGGGACGGTCAGCAGCGGCATGCCGTTGTAGGTCTCCCCGCGCCAGAAGCCGGGGGAGAAGGACTCGGCGACGACGGCCGCGATCCCCAGGTTGCGCAGCGCGACCATCGGCGGGTAGTGCGGGTGCCCGTAGCCGAAGTTGCGGCCCCCGACGACGACGTCGCCGGGGCGCACCTCGTCGGCGAACGCCGGGTCGTAGTGCCGCATGCACACGCTGCGCAGCACGTCGGGGTCGTAGTGCTTGATGTTCTCCACGCCGATGACGAGGTCGATGTCGAAGTCGTCCCCGAAGATCCAGGCGACACGGCCCTCGATGGTGTCGGGCGGGGGCAGCGCACTCACGGGCCCGTCACCTCCCGTACGTCGGAGATCTCCCCGGTCACGGCGCTGGCGGCGACGGTGTAGGCGGACCCCATGTAGATGTGGGCGCCCGTGTCGCCCATGCGCCCGGAGATGTTGAGCACGCCCGTGGACACGCAGTTCTCCCCGGCCTTCAGCGGTTTCTGGTAGCCGAAGCAGAAGTCGCAGCTGGACGTGGCCACGGCCGCCCCGGCGTCGCGCAGGACGTCGAGCAGCCCCTCCTCCTCCGCCCGCCGGTGGATCGCGGCCGAGGTGGGGACGACGTTGAGCTGCACGCCGTCGGCGACCCTGCGGCCCCGCAGCACCTGCGCGGCGGCGCGGATGTCCTCCAGCCTCCCGCTGGCGCAGGAGCCGATGAACGCCTTGGTGACGGGGGTGCCCTTCAGGGCCGAGACCCCCCTCGTGTTCGCGCCCCGCGCGGAGCCGGGGAGCACGACCTGCGGTTCCAGCTCCGAGAGGTCGATCTCGTGCACGCCGGCGTAGACCGCGTCGGGATCGCTGTACAGCGGTTCGGGGACGGTGCCGGACACCTTGCGGGCGTAGTCCAGGGAGAGCTCGTCCGGGTTGAAGATCGCCGACACCGCGCCGGTGAACATCGCCATGCCGCACAGGCCCTGCCTGCGGTCGATGCTCATGGAGCGCGCTCCGGGCCCGGTGAACTCCATGACCTGGTGGGCGCAGCCGTCGGCGCCGAGCCGGGCGATGATGGTGTGGATCAGGTCGCGGTTGTCCACCCCCTCGGGGAAGCTGCCGGTGAGCTCGAACCGCACCGACTCCGGCACGTCCAGGTGGATCCGTCCGGTGACCCACGCCTCCAGGAGGTCGCGCCGAACCCCCCAGCCGAGGGCCCCGAAGGCTCCCAGTCCGCTGATGTGGCCGTCGAAGTGGATGAGGAACCTGCCGGGGAGCGCGTACCCGAGCTCGGCGGCGACCTGGTGGCCGATCCCCTCGGCCTCGTGCAGGGTGATCCCGTAGAAGTCGCACCAGTCCCGGGTGACCTGGTGGACCGCCTCCTCCTTGGCGTCGCCCCGGGTGAGCATGTGGTCGATGAAGACCAGGTAGCGCTCTGGGTCGTCCAGTTCCGTGATGCCGAAGTCGTCGTGCATCTGGCGGAACATCACGTCGGTGTACCCGGGGAAGTCGTAGGCGATCATGTGGTCGGGGCGGAAGGCGCGGTTGTCGCGGGCGCGGACCGGTGGGCCCTCGGCCGTCCGGCCGAGGATCTTCTCGGTGATGGTGCGGCCCATGGTCAGGCTCCTCCCCGGGCCGCGGGCAGGTAGGCCTCCTGTGCGGCCTCCACCTCGGCGAACCCGATCAGGTCGACGAACTCGTGGTGCGGCAGGGCGTCGGCGCTCACGTCCGCGGGGGGCTCGCCCGCCGCGAGCCGGCCCAGGGCCTGTCGCATGGCCCCGGTGGCCGCCATCAGGACCTGGGTGGGCAGGAGCGCGATCGCGACCCCGACCTCCTCCAGGACCCGGGGGGTGAACTCGCGCTCGGTCCAGGCGGACGCGGTGAGCGTGGCCACGAGGGGGACGCCGGCGGTCTCCCTGCACCGGGCCCATTCGTCGATGGTGGAGAAGGTCCTGGTGACCGGCATGACCATGTCGGCCCCGGCCCCGGCGTAGGACTTCGCCCGGTGCAGCGCCTCCTCGCCCCGGGCGTCGGTGCGCGCGATGACGAGGACGTCGTCGCCGACGGCGTCCTTGACGGCGCGCACCTTCATGGCCGCCTCCTCCGGCGGGACCAGCGGCACGGGGTCTCCGACGCAGAGGGGGCAGCGCTTGGGTGACTCCTGGTCCTCCATGAAGACCGCGGCGACCCCCGCGTCGCGGAAGCGCCGGGCCGTCCGGGCGGCGTTGACGGCGTTGCCGTACCCGGTGTCGATGTCGGCGATCAGCGGGAGGCCGCTGGCCTCGCGGATGCGGCGGGTGGCCTCCAGGTTCTCCGTCATGGTGTAGAGCTCGGCGTCGGGGTAGCCGAGGGACGCGGAGACCGCGAAGCCCGAGGCGCACAGTGCGGAGAAGCCGGCCTGCTCGGCGAGGCGGGCGGTGAGCCCGTCCCACACGCCGGGCGCGTGGACGACCCCCTCGCCCATCAGCTCGCGCAGTCGTCGGGAACTCATCCCAACCCCTTTCGTATTGCGGAACGCGTTTCAAAAGGACACTAGGGAGCGCTAGGATCTTGTGTCAAGGGTCACTATGGTCTGTAACTCAGCAGGCACGGAAGTGATCTACGTGCTGAAACGGTCTGTGTCGGCGATCTGCTCCGATCACGATGCCGACTGGGTCGGCAAAAAATGGAACGCATTCCGGTCCACCACGAAGAGGGGAAGCCTCCATGATCTCCGCGATGCAGACCGAACCCCTGGGGTTGCACCACGTCTTCGAGCGGGCCGAGGCGGTCTTCGCCGACCGCGAGGTCACCGGTCGGGAACCCGGAGGAGTCCGCGGACTGGACTACGCCGAGCTCTTCGCCGGGGCCCGCGGGCTCGCCGAGGACCTGGAGGGGCTCGGACTCCGACCCGGCGACCGGGTCGCCACCTACGCCTGGAACACGCTGGACCACATGCGCGCCTACATCGCCATCCCTGGGGCGGGCATGGTCATGCACACGGTGAACATCCGCCTCGGCGCCGACGAGGTCGCCTACACGCTCGCGCACGCCGGAGACCGCGCGGTGCTCGTGGACGGCGCCCTGTGGGAGTCCTGGTCCGCCGTCGACCTTCCCGACACGGTCGAGCACGTGCTCGTCATGGGGGAGGCCCCCGACCTCCCCGCCGTCCAGGGCGGCGCGGCCGTGCACCGGCTGGAGACCCGGCCGGTCCCCGAGCGGCGGGGCTGGTGGCGCCCGCGCGACGAGAACGAGGCCGTGGGCATCTGCTACACGTCCGGCACCACCGGCCGCCCCAAGGCGGTCGTCTACAGCCACCGGTCGGTCTACCTGCACGCGCTCACGCTGTGCGGGACCGACGCGTTCGCCATCGGCCACCACGACGTGGTGCTGCCGGTCGTGCCGATGTTCCACGCGAACGCGTGGAACCTGCCCTACGCCGGCCTGGTGGCGGGGGCCGGGCTGGCGTTCCCCGGACGCCACCTGGACCCGCTCGGCCTCACCGGGTTCATCCGGGACTCCCGGGCGACGTTCGCCGCCGGCGTCCCCACCGTGTGGGCCGCCGTAATCAGGGCGCTCCACGAGGGGCGGGCGCCAGGAGACGCGCTGGCGACCATGGACCGGATCGTCATCGGCGGCTCCTCCGCCCCGGAGAGCCTGCTCGACGCGCTCACCGGCCTCGGGATCCGGCCCGTCCACGCCTGGGGCATGACCGAGTGCTCGCCGGTCGGACTGGTCGCGTCGGAACCGTGCACCCCCGACTGGGCGGTGCGTTCGGCCGCCCGGCGCACGCAGGGCCGACCCCTGCCGGGCCTGGCCGTGCGCTCGTCGGCGGAGGGGCGCGAGGCCGCCCGCGACGGCGCCGCGGTGGGGGAGCTGGAGATCAGCGGCCCCTTCGTCGTCGACCACTACCACGCCCCGGAGAAGGACGACAGCGCCTCCTTCACCGCTTCCCCCGACGGGCGCCGCTGGCTGCGCACGGGGGACATGGTGACGGTCGACGCCCGGGGATACGTGACCCTGGTGGACCGGGCCAAGGACATGGTCAAGTCCGGAGGGGAGTGGATCTCCTCGGTCGACCTGGAGAACAGGCTGGCCGCCCACCCGCGGGTGAACGAGACCGCCGTCATCGCGGTCCCCGACGAGGTCTGGGGAGAGCGGCCCGTCGCCGTCCTCTCGAGCACGGACGGTGAACCGATCGACCCCGACGAGCTGCGGAGCTTCCTCGGGGCGCAGGTCCCGCGCTGGCAGCTGCCCGACCGGTTCGTGGTGGTGGACGAGGTGCCCAAGACCGGCGTGGGCAAGTTCGACAAGAAGCGGATGCGCGCGGAGTACGGCCATGGGCGCTGAACCGGCGGGAGGCCCCGCACCCGGGGCCCGGACACGGTGGCGGGAGCGCCGCGAACCGGCCGTTACCCTGTCATCGACGACGGAGCGTGCTAGGAGGTCTCCTCAGTGGCGATGATCGACGGTGAATCGGCCGCTGATTCCAAGGGCACGGTCAACGCGGTGCTCCGTGCCTGCCGGCTCCTGGAGTGCTTCACCCACGAACGGCCCGCGCTCACGCTCGGTGAGCTGGCGGAGCGGACCGGCCTGAACAAGGCCACCACGCACCGCCTCCTGGCCACGCTGGTGCAGGCCGGCTGGGTCAGCCAGCGCGCGGACGGCGCCTACAAGGTCAACATGAGGCTGTTCGCGGTGGGGTCCGTGGCGCTGGCCGAGCTCAACCTGCGCGACGAGGCCGCACCGCTGCTGCGGGACCTGTCCGCGCGCTTCGGCCACACCGCCTACCTGATGGTGCCCTCCGAGGACGGGGCGGTCTGCATCGACCTCGTCGAGGGCGCCGGGCCGCTGACCGTCAAGCAGATCACCGTCGGCAGCGTGCTGCCCTTCCACACGGCGGCGGGGCCGATGACGATGCTGGCCCACTCCTCCGCGCTGCGGGAGCGGTGGCTGTCCCGGCCGCTGCGCAGGTACACCCCGCACACCCTGACCGACGCGGAGGTCCTGCGGGGTGAGCTGAAGAAGATCGCGTCCGAGGGCTACACCGTCAGCGACGAGGACTTCCTCCAGGACGTGGGCGCCGTGGCCGCCCCCGTGTTCGACTCCTCCGGGGACCTGGCGGCCACGGTGAGCCTGGGCGGCCCGGCCACGCACTTCCGGGGCACGGGCCTGGTCGGCGTCATCGCGGCCGTCCGCGAGGCGGCGGCCGAGCTTTCGCACCAGCTGGGGGCCCAGGGGCGGGACCCCGCCGGGGGCTGAGGGCCCCGGGGCGGCTCCGGCCCCCGGGAACGGGACGCTACCGGGAGCTCCGGTCCCCGGGGCGCTCCCCGGCCCCCTGGCCGGTCGCGGCCCGGACGAGGGGGACCAGCTGTGCCTCGACGGCGTCCAGAGCGGCGGTGGTGCGCCGGGCGCGGCACATCGCGACGGCTCCCTCCGCCGCGGCGACGGTGAGCGCCGCCAGTTGCTCGGCCTGCTCGGGCTGTGCTCCGTGCTCGCGGAGCGAGGCCGACAGCAGGCTCTGCCAGGAGTCGAAGGCCTCGGCCGCCGCCTCCAGGGCCGCGGGCCGCTCCCCGGCGGGCGGCTCCTCGACGGACACGGCCAGGACGGGGCAGCCCGTCCGGTGGTCGCTGTCGCGGAGGAGTGTGCGCCACAGGTCCAGGTAGGAGCGCAGCCCGGCCACGGGCCCCTGGCGCAGGGCGCGCCGCAGGCCCGCGGCGACGGTGTCGCCGGCGTGGCGCACGGCCTCGGCCGCCAGCTGGCCCTTGCCGCCGGGAAAGTAGTGGTAGGTCGAACCCAGCGGCGCACCGGCGTGCTTGGCGGTCTCCCGGATGCTCGTGGCGTTCAGTCCGCGGCGGCCGAGCATCTCGGCGGCGCCGGCCACGATCCGCTCCCTCGGGGAAAGATCGTTCGTGCTCACGTGGGAAACCCCCCGGCTCGTCACGGCAGCCGTCACAGCCTACTCCGCCTCCTCCGGGTGCGGTTGCCGAGGCTTTCGCCGGGCCGGGGCGCGCACACGCGCACGCTCCGGTCCGGGGAGCGGAGCGGGCCTCCTCACGGTGCGGGTTCGGAGGCCAGGAGCGGCGCGCGGCGCAGCACGAGCTTGGTGGTGCGCCGCGCGTAGGCCTGCGGGGCCTGCTCCCAGTCGGCGGTGAGCGTGGTGACCCGTTCGGCCTCGAAACCTGTGCGCTCGACGAAGTCCAGCAGTTCCCGCAGCACCGCACGGGGGTGGGAGACCCCCAGGCGCAGGGTGGAGTCGTTGGCGTACATCTGCATGAGCGGCACCCGGGTGGCCGGGGCGACGTAGTAGCCCACGGCCGTGCACACCCCGCCCGGGGCCAGGGCTCGCACGGCCCGCTGCAGGCCGCGCGAGTTCGAGGTGGCCTCCACCGTGACGTCGTAGCCGCCGCGGCGGGGCCGGGTCCCGGGGGCGTTCAGCGGTCGGGTCCGGGCGCCGAAGGACTCGGCGATGGTGCGTCGGCCGGGGGAGTCGTCGAAGTAGTCGACCTCACCGGCGCCCAGGGCCACGGCGAGCCCGGCCGCGTACAGGCCGATGCTCCTGGCGCCCCCGCCCAGGACCAGCACCGTCCCGCCGGGGCGTGCCGCCAGGGGACCGGCGACCGTGCGCCAGGCGTCGGCGAGGTTGTCGCTCGCCGCAGCCACGCGCGCGGAGGGCACGCCGTCCGGGACGGGGACCAGCATGTGGTCGGCGAAGGGGACCCGGAAGGAGTCGGCGACCATGCCGCCCCACTCCCCGCTGGCGGGGCCGAACCCGTAGGCGGCGAGGGTGGAGCGGGCGGTGGTGGCGCACTTGGAGGTCAGCCCGCGGCGGCACCGCTCGCAGGTGCCGCAGGAGACCGACCAGGGAACGACGACCCGGTCGCCCGGACGCACGGCCCGCACGTCCGGGCCCGTTTCCAGGACCTCGGCGACGCATTCGTGGCCGATCCCGAAGGGCCCCTGGAAGGGGACCCGCCCGCAGATGCTCCCCACCACGGGGTCGACGGCGCCCAGGGCCATCCCGGCCTGCATGGCGCGGGAGACGGGCCGGTGGACGGGCAGGGTGTCGCCGTCGCAGCGGCCGGCCAGGAAAGGCCGCACGATCGCGTCGGTCCCCCCGCTCAGTGCCGGGGCCGGGCGCTCGCCCCACTCCAGCACCCCTGAACGGCGGAAGAGCAGCTCCCGCACGGTGGTCTCGCGGGCAGGGCTGTGGTGCATGGACGCCTCCGGGGCGGCAGGGGAGAACCTGGGCTTATAACGAACGTTATAACAGTGGGCGGCGGCCCCCGACACGGAGGGCCCGAGCCCCGGGGAACACGCCCGGCGGCACGGACGGAGCGTCTCAGCGCGGGAGGCCGTCCCGGTGCTCCCCGGCCCCCGTACCGGCCCCGCCCCGTTCCGCGTCGGCGTCCGCCGCCTCGCGGGGCCGGGCGGCCGAGGAGAGGAGGCCGGCGACGGCGACGAAGACCAGGGGCACGACCAGGGCCCCGCGCAGGCCGTACGCCTCGCCCAGGAAACCGAGCACGGGCGGCCCCACCAGGAACGCCACGTAGCCGAGGGTCGCCACCAGCGCGACCCGGGCCGCAGAGTCGGGCCCGGAGTCGCCGGCCGCGGACAGGGCCACGGGGAAGCCCAGGGACGCCCCCAGCCCCCACAGGACCACGGCTGCCGCGGCCAGGACCTGGCTGTCCGCGCCGGCCACCAGCCCCATCCCCACAACTCCGGCGACCGCGCTGGCGGCGAGCACCGCGACCCGGCCGAAACGCGCCAGGAAGTACCCGCCGGCGAAGCGTCCGACCGTCATCGATGCGGCGAACACGGCATAGACCATCGACCCCGCCGCCGGGCCGAAGCCGTGGCCGTCGACCATGATCAGGGGCAGCCAGTCGTTGGCGGTGCCCTCCGCCAGGGCCATCGCGAGCACGATG
This sequence comes from Nocardiopsis tropica, assembly GCF_042660575.1. Lineage (NCBI taxonomy): Bacteria > Bacillati > Actinomycetota > Actinomycetes > Streptosporangiales > Nocardiopsidaceae > Nocardiopsis > Nocardiopsis tropica. Next base: position 178,285 of record NZ_JBHSUF010000014.1, on the reverse strand, counting down.
ACGCCGATCAGAACCAGGCCCGTGTCCTTCCACGGGGCGCGTCCCGGTCCGGTGCCGCGGTCGTCGGCGCGAGGGTGCGCCCTGCCGGTGCCGGCGGGAACGGAGCCGAGGACCGCGGTCGAGGCGGCCAGGGCCAGGAGGCCGACGATCCCCAGGTGCCACGCGACGGGGAAACCGGTCGCGGTGAACGCGATGCCGGCGACCGCGCCCACCACGGTGCCGAGACTGAAGAAGCCGTGCAGGCGCGGCAGCAGCGGCTCGGACAGGGCCTTCTCCACCTCGGCGCCCTCGACATTCAGGGCGATCTCCCCGCCGCCCATGCCCAGGCCGAAGAGGAACAGACCGAGCGCGACCAGCACCGGGGCCGACAGGGCCGCGCCCGCTCCGATGACGGGCATGCTCAGGACCAGTGCTGCGGTGCCGAAGACGATGATCGGCCGGGCGCCCAGGCGGGCGACGAGCGGTCCCGTGGCGAGGATGCCGAGCATCGATCCGGCCGAGAGGCCGAACAGGACCAGCCCCATCTCGGCGGTGGAGGCCCCCAGCGCGTCGCGGATGGCGGGGGTTCGGGTGACCCAGGACGAGATCCCCAGGCCGGGGAGGAGGAAGAGCGTGCACAGCGCGAAGCGCCGGCGTCTCATGGCGGTGTCCACGAAGGGGGTTCCTAGCGGTGAGCCGGGCAGAAGAGTGTACAAAAGTACATACTTTACCCGGCGGCCACCACGGGGCCCGGACAGGGGTGCGGGCCCGCCACAATGGTGGCGGGAAGGGGGAGGCATGGGCGGATCACGGCGGGTGGGCAACGACCCGCAGCGCAAGGAGCGCATCCTCGCGGCGGCCCTGGAGGTGATCGCCGAGCGCGGCGTGCACAGGACCACCCACCGCGCGATCGCCCAGCGGGCCTCGGTACCCCTGGGGTCGCTCACCTACCACTTCGACGGCCTGACGGAGATCCTGGAGCAGGCCTTCGCGCACCTGGCCCGGACCATGGCGCGCTACTACGGCGACAGGATGGCCGCGGCGAACAGCCGGGCCGAGGCGTGCGAGGCCGTGGTCGACCTCATCTGCGGCCCCGGGTACGCCACCCCCGGGCAGTTCGTGCTGCTCTTCGAGATGTACTCCTACGCCAACCACAACGACGCGGTCCGGGAGGCCGCGCGCGCGTGGATGGGCGTCAGCCGCGGCTTCCTGTCCGCGCACTTCTCCCCGGAGGCCTGCCGGGCGCTGGACGCCCTGGTCGAGGGGTGGTCCCTGCACCGGCACTTCGAGCGGGACGGCGGGGGCCCGGACCGCGCCCTGGTCTCGGCGACGGTGACCGCCGTCGCCGAGCGGCTCGGCTGACCCGCGCCGCGTCCTCCGCGGGAGCGCCGACGCCGCGAGGAGGTGTCAGAGCCTCCCGTCCGGTCGCGCCGGGGGCCGCAGCCGGTAGGTCGCCTCGTCGAAGTCGGCGTGCAGGCCCTGCCCGCCCAGGTCCCAGACCCACAGGCCGACGAAGGCGCCCGTGAACCCCATGGTCCGGAGCCCTCCGTCCTCGATCTCCTCGGCGTGCTCGTCCGAGAGCACGGTGGCGTCCAGCCACGGTCCCAGGGGGTTCCACCTCCCGCCGATGTCGCGGCGGAAGCGCAGGCGGGGACCGTCCACGTCCACGCCCAGCCGCGTCCGCCCGCCCGTTCCGGGGGCGAGGACCTCGGCCCCCTCCAGGGTCACCCGCCCCCGGTCGCAGGCAGCCACCCCCAGCACCTGCCGTCCCGCGTCGTCGGCGCTGCGGTACGCGAAGAACCAGTTCCGGGTGTTGTAGTAGGCGGTGAGCCCGGCCAGGTGGCGGGTGTCCGCCGGCCGGTACTCCATGGTGGTCTCGAACGAGCAGTGCGGGGAGCTCACCCGCCGGGCGACCAGGCTCGTGCCGACGAGGCTCTGCGGTGAGCGCCCGCCCCGCACCCGCAGGTGCGAGCGCCGCGCGGCCGTGGTGACCCAGTCCCGGGTCGCGGGGCGGCGCAGCGTGGACCAGTGCGGCCCGAGCACGGCGCCGTCGAAGTGGTCGGTGCCCTCCCCGTGGACGTCCGGGACAGGGGCGCCGCCGCCTGCCTCCCCGGCGGCCCGGGGGACGGCGGGCGCGGGGATCCGCGTTTCCGGCCGCCCGCCGGGTACCCGGGGCCAGCCCTGAGCGGTCCAGGTGACGGGTGCCAGCGCGGTCTCGCGGCCCAGGACGCACGGGCCGCGCCGCCCCAGGGGGCGGGCGACGAGGTAGGCGAGGTAGGTCTCCCCGGCGGGGGTGTCCACCAGGCAGCCGTGCCCGGCCTTCTGCAGGGGCAGGTCGGGCCGGTCGTGGGCGGTGATCAGCGGGCCCTCGGGATCGCGTTCGTACGGCCCGGCCAGGTTCCTGGAGCGGGCGGCGGTGACGCGGTGCCCGTAACCGGTGCCCCCGTCCGCGGTGAGCAGGTAGTACCAGGAGCCGATGCGGCGGATCCGGGGGCCCTCGACCCAGTGCTCCCCCTCCGGGAGCGCGATCCGGACCGGCGGCCCCGCCAGTGTCCGTGCGCGGCGGTCGTAGCGGACGGCCTCCAGCCCCGAGGAGCCCCCGTGGCCGGGGCGCCAGTCGTGCGCCAGGCTCACCAGCCAGCTCTCGTCGCCGTCGTGCAGGAGGGCCGCGTCGAACCCGCGTGCGTGCAGGGGGACCGGGTCCGACCAGGGCCCGTGGATCGTCGGCGCGGTCACGAGGAGGTTGGGACTGTCGGTGAAGCCGCCGGCGTAGGACGTGACGTTGCTGTAGACGAGGTGGAACAACCCGTCGGCGTGGCTGAGGTCGGGGGCCCACACGCCCCCCGAGTCCGGGCGGCCCGCCAGGTCGAGCCACGGCGGGCCGGGCAGGGCCCCGCCCAGGGGGCGCCACCGCGCGAGGTCGGTGGAGTGGTGCAGGCGCACGCCCGGGTACCACTCGAAGGTGGAGGTGGCGAGGTAGAAGTCCCCGCCGACCCGCAGGACGCAGGGGTCCGGGTGCGACCCCGGAAGGACCGGGTTGAGCACGGTCACCGGTTCGGACGGCATGGGGGTCCTTTCCGCACCACTGGTTCGGCGGGGCGCTCGGCGCGCCTCCCGCGACCGGGGCGCGGGAGGCGCCCGGTCGGCCGATCCTAGGCCCGCGCGGAGCGGAGGGCGACAGCTGCGGCCGACTGCCGTGCGCGCCCCGGTCCCTTCAACGGCGGGGGCGGCCCCGCCCTCCGCCGGGCGCCCAGGGCCCCTCGCACGCCACCCTCGACGCCTCCTCGGGCCGGCCGTCCTCCAACAGCCACACGATCACGTGGAGCTGCTCCCGGTAGGCGGTTTCCGCGGACCCGGCCGACGGCCGCCGCCACGCCTCTAGCATGGCCCGTAGCCCGCCCGGACGGCGCGCCGCCGACCGCGGCCACCGCCACCGGCCGTCCCGTGTGACCACCATGGACCTCTCCCTCCGTGCTCGCCCGGAGCCGCCCGGGGCAGCGGCTCCCGGGAATTCTCGCCCACGGGCCCGGAGCTTGCGTTGAGGCCGGACGAAGAGGGGTGCCCAGAAGATGAAGGCAGGACCGATGGGGGTGGCCGACCTGAGCGACCTCGCGCTGCTCGTGGAGGTGATCGAGGCGGGTTCCATCACGGACGGGGCCCAGCGGTGCGGGATATCGCTGTCGGCCGCCAGTGTCCGCATCACCGCGCTCGAACGGCACTACGGGCTGCGGCTGCTCGACCGCCGCCACCGGGGGGTGACGCCGACCCCGGCCGGCGAGGCCCTGGCAGCGAGGGGCCTGGTCCTGCTCGACGGCGCCCGGGAGCTGGAGGCGGGCATGGCCGCCCGCGCCCGGGGGCTGGAGAACAGCGTCAGGCTGGCGACCAACAGCTCCGCCGCCGACGCCCTCACCGAGTTCCTCGCCGCCACGCTCAACCGCCTGCCCAACACCGCGGTCACCCTGGTCGAGCTGAGCAGCGAGGCGGCCGTCGCCCACGTCCTCGACGGGCTCTCCGACATCGCGGTCGTCTCCTCGGTGCCCGCGGGCGCGGCCTGCCAGACCCGCCGGCTGTGGGACGACGACCTCGTCGCCGTCGGCCCGGCCTCCTCCCCGCCCCGGAGGCCGCTCCGTCTGGCGGACCTGCTCCGCGAACCCGTGGTCGGCCTCCTGCGGGGAAGTCCTCTGCAGGACCTCGTCGACCGGCAGGCTCACGCGGTGGGGACAGAGCCCGCCTACCGGGTCCGACTGCCCTCGCTCGGGGCCGTCTGCGCCGTGGCCTGCACCGGTGTGGGGTACGCCGTGGTGCCGCGGGGGGCGGCCCGGCGCCACGGTGTCTCTCCCGCGTCCCTGTACGAGTTGGACGAACCGTGGGCGCCGCGGCACGCCGTCCTCGTCGCGGCGGACTTCTCCACCCTCACCGAGGGCACGGCGGCGTTCGTCCACCACCTCCTGGAGCACGGTCCGGCCCTGGATGAGGAGGGGTAGGGCCCGCGCCGCTGTCGGGACGCGGCGGCGGGAGGAGGACGCGGCACAGCGAAACGCACAGGCGCCCCCCGGAGGGCGCGCGGGCCCGGCGCGGCGGCCGGAGTCAGTCCTTCCCGAGGAGGGCCAGGAAGAACTCCCGGACGTCCCGGGCGAGCAGGTCCGGCACCTCCATCGCGGCGAAGTGGCCGCCGCGCTCGAACTCCGACCAGTGCCTGATGTCGTACAGCCGCTCGGCCAGCGGTCGCACCGACTGCGTGATGTCGTGGGCGAAGACCGCCACGCCGACCGGTACCGGACACGGCTCGGTCCGCCGCCGGGCGTCGCGGTGCAGCCGTGCCGAGGAGGCCGCGGTGGCCGTCAGCCAGTACAGCGAGACGCCGGTGAGCATCCGCTCGTCGTCGACGGGCGAGAGGGGGTCGGTCCACTGGGCGAAGCGCTCGGCGATCCAGGCCAGCTGGCCGACCGGCGAGTCGGTCAGCGCGTAGCCGATGGTCTGCGGGGTCGCGGCCTGCAGGGCCTGGTACGGCGGGCGGTTCGCCATCAGGTGCCTGACCTTGTCCAGCCGGGCCTCGTCCTCCTCGGACAGCTCGATGCCGGCGTCCGGGGCCGGCCTGGTCGGCAGGTAGTTGACGTGCACCCCGACGACCTGTTCGGGCGCCACCGCGCCGAGCGCGGTGGAGATGCCCGACCCGAAGTCGCCGCCCTGCGCCCCGTAGCGCTCGTACCCCAGGCGGCGCATCAGCTCGGCCCAGGCCCGCGCGATCCGGACCGTGTCCCAGCCGCGCTCGCGGGTCGGCCCGGAGAAGCCGTACCCCGGGATGGAGGGGATCACCAGGTGGAAGTCGCGTGAGAGCGGTTCGACGACGTCGAGGAACTCCAGGAACGAGCCGGGCCAGCCGTGGGTGAGGACCAGCGCGAGCGCGTCCGGTCTCGGGGAGCGGACGTGGACGAAGTGGACGGTCTGCTCCTCGATCTCGGTGGTGAAGTGCGGGAGCTCGTTGAGCGCGGCCTCGTGCTCGCGCCAGTCGTAGCGGGTGCGCCAGTGCTCGGCCAGTTCCCGGAGCCGTGCCAGCGGGAAGCCGTAGTCCCACCCGGCGTCGGCGACCTCGTCGGGCCAGCGGGTGCGGGAGAGCCGGTCGGCCAGGTCGTCGAGGTCGGCCTGGGGGATGTCGATGCGGAACGGCTTGATCATGGTCCTGGCTCCGGGAGTTCATTGGCGAGCTGAATGTTTGACCGCCAAACGTTTGGGCCACGAACGGTAGCATAATCATTGGAGGCACCAACGGTTCGTTAGACTCCAGGCATGGAGAACCCACCGGAGAAGACGCCCGCGGCCTGGGAGGGCACGCCCAGCTGGCTGCTCACCCAGACCGCCCACCACGCGCACCGTCTGGTGGCCGACGGGTTCTCGTCCGTGCGCGCCCGCGGCTACCACTACCGCCTGCTGGCCACGCTGGAGGAGTCCGGCGCGGCCAGCCAGGCCGAACTGGGACGCCGCAGCGGCATCCACGTCAGCGACATGGTCGCGACGGTCAACGAGCTCTCCGACCGCCGGCTGGTCGAGCGGGCCCTGGACCCCGCCGACCGGCGGCGCAACATCGTCTCGCTGACCGCCGCGGGCAGGAGGCAGCTGCGGGTGCTGGAGGGGCAGCTGGCCCGGACCCAGGAGGAACTGCTGGCCCCGCTGGGGCCCGAGGAACGGCAGGTGCTGACCGGGCTGCTGGCCCGGCTGCTGGAACACCACGACCGGCGGAGCGGCGCATCCGGGGAGGCACGGCGCTGACCAGGGCCCGGGCCTCCCCGGAGAAGCACGGGGCCGGTGCCGCGACACCGGTCAGGGCCGTCCGCGCCACCCGCGGGGCAGTGCCCCGCGCTCCACCGCGATCTCGACCCTGTCCTCCTCCACGACCACGACGTCCTCCCACCGGACGTAGCGCTCGTGGCGCCGCAACCACCCCAGCAGATGCCTCCAGGGGGTGGGAGCCTCCAGGGAGTCCCCGAACCCGAAGCGTCCGGCGAGCGCGGAACGCCCCGCGACCAGTCCCAGGACGGTGTACGCGCCCCCGCTGTGCCGGACGACGATGTCCTGGACAGAACCCGCGTCCTTCCCGGTGCAGTCGACGATCCGCAGCCCCAGGAGCGCGCCCGCGCGCAGCCGGCTCACCGCCGCCCCCCGGGAATGCGGCCGATGAGGTGGCGCGCCACCCACGCCTCCAGGGGGCGCATCCCCGGCGGGGCGTCCGTGGACAGCACCGTGGTGGGGGCGAACTCCTCGACGTCGGTGAGCGGGATCCTGGTGGGCGCCTCCTCCGGCGGGCGCATCCGTTCCAGGACCGTCTCCCAGAACCGGCCGAACCGCCCGGCGATCCGTCCGCCGAGGGAGGCCGCGTCGATGATCAGGGCCGTCATGGCCGGCGCCTCTCCCTCCCGCCAGGTGAACTCCACGTCGTCGACCTTGCCCAGGTTCTCGCCCCGGCGGTCGACCACCTGGCGGTCCAGGACGGTGAACCCGATCCGGAAGATCGTTCCGTCCGCCTCGTCGGACATCTCACTGCCCCGCTTTCGTGTAGAGCATGAGGGGGATGGCGGCCACCGACACCACGCACAGCAGCACCAGGTAGACCGAGGCCAGGACGTTGGTGAAGCGCGAGTTGACCTGGTCGCCGAGGTAGCCGCGGTCGTTGGCCACGACGAGGATCGGCAGGTAGGTCAGGGGCAGGGCCGCGGCCGAGAAGACCAGGCTGTACTCGGTGACGGTGATGGGGTCGACCCCGGTGAGGACGAAGAGGGTGCCGCTCAGCAGGCTCACCATGATGACGAGGTGGAAGTAGGGGGCGCTCGCCGGCGGCAGTGTCTTCCCCCAGTGCCAGCCGAAGTACTGGGCGACGCCGTACCCCGCCGCCAGGCCCGACTCCAGTGCGGCGCCGAAGGTGGCGGCGAAGAACCCGAGTATCACCACGATCAGTCCCAGCCTGCCCAGGGTCGAGACGACGGGGAGCGCGACCTGTCCCAGGTCGGACACCTGGACCCCGGCGGGCATGAGCAGGACGGCGGCGCAGCCCATGATGGCGAGGGACAGCAGCCCTCCCAGGGGGAGGCCGAAGAAGACGTTGAGGCGCGCGGTGGCCAGATCCTCGGAGGTCCACTTCTCCTCGACCCCGCCCGAGGAGAAGAAGAGGACGGTGTAGGGGGTCATCGCGGCCCCGAACAGGGTGATGGCGTAGTACCACCACACGGCCGTCCCCTCGTTCGGCGGCGGGGAGAAGGACACCGCCTCCGTGAGGAGCACCCCCAGGTCCGGGCCCATCCTCCACAGGGCCACGCCGAACACGACGAGGGCCAGGCCCAGGAGGCCGTAGGTCTTCTCCATGTACGCGAAGGGCAGCCGCCACAGCACGATCCAGACGAGGAACCCGACGACCGGCACCCACAGCAGGTAGTGGATGCCGCTGGCGAGCTCCAGGGCCAGCGCGATACCCCCCATCTGCGCGGACAGGGTGAGCAGGGTGATGAGGTAGGAGGCCAGGAGGTTGACGAGGCCGACCCGGGCGCCGAGCCGTTCGCGCACCAGGTCGAAGGTCCCGCGCCCGGTGGCGGTGACCACGCGGGCGGACATCTCGGTGAACACCATCAGCCCGACCACGCCGACGGGGACGACCCAGGCCAGGGTCATCCCGAAGCGGGAGCCGACCACGGAGTTGGCGACCAGGTCGCCGATGTCCAGGAAGCCGCCGATGGCGGTGAGCAGGCCCAGGGTGAAGGCCGCCAGCCACCTCACGAGAGGGAGTCCTCGAGGTCGGAGAGCCCGGACGAAACGGCAAGGAGGGTCTGCCCGGCGGCCTCGACCGCGGCGCTGTCGTCCCTCTTCAGGGCGATGCGCAGGTCGGCGAGCGCGTTCACCGCGGTGTCGCAGAGGGGGGAGAGCTCCGCCCGCAGGGCGTCGGACCCGGCGGTGGGCGGCTGGCGCGTCCCGAAGGTGTCGGCGATCGAGCGGGCGGCGTCCTCGGCGTCCTCGGCGGTGGTCTCCGCGTAGGGGGAGAACGCCCTGTCGCCCCGGTGGATCTCGACGAGCAGGACGCCCGTCCCGACGGCCGAGAGGAGGTCCGTGACGGTCTGCTCGGCGGCGTCCCGGTAGGAGCCGGCGGTCGGGGTCGGGGCGGTGCAGCCGGTGACCAGGAGCAGCAGGACCGCCACCAGGGCCAGGACGGGGGCGGTGGGCTGCGCCGGGGGCCGGCCGGTGCGACCGGGCTCATGGGAGGGCGAACGGGGCTGGAGCACTCCACGACCATAGCCATCGGTGGCGGGAGAATCACCCAGAGCGACGGACGGGGCGTGTCGGGGCGGGGGAGGCACGGCGCCCCGGGACGGTTCCACTCCCGCGGCTCCCGGTCCTGCGCTCCGGCCGCCCGCCGGGTGACGCGGACGGGGCGGGGGAAGGAGCCGCCGTTCGCGGCCCCGCCCCGGCGGTGTGCCGTTCCCCGGCACACCGCCGGTGCCTCACCCGTCCTGGGGCGGGCGCACGGGTCGGGCGTCTCAGGCGCCGTCGTCCGGGGCGCGCATGGCGTCGGCGATCCAGGCGTAGGGCAGCGTGTCCTCCTCGGGCCCGGTCCCGTTGACCACTGTCACCAGGGACAGGTACCGGCCGTGGGTGTCGTCGTAGACGGGGTCCTCGGAGGCGGCGTCCTCCTCGGCGATCTGGCGCTCGATGTCGGGGAGCCGCCGGTAGGCGTCGGCCATCCGGTTGCGGATCTCGGGGGTGAGCGCTGTGTCGGCGGACACCGCCGTGACCGCCTCCATGAAGCGCGTGACCACCGCCTGCGCCCAGGGGGACCGGGGGGACTCACCGGCGCGGTAGGCGGCGAGGACCGCCTCCACGAGCGGTCCCCCGCTCTCGTAGATGAACTCCTGCATCGGCTCGGTCGCCATGGCCTGCCACTCGTCCGTGGTGTAGGTCTCGTGCAGGTAGGTGCGGACCGCGTCGCGGAACGCCGGGTCCCGCACCAGGTCGGCGAGTTCGATCCACGCCTCCAGCTGGGCGGCCGTGGGGTCGGCCGGCAGGATCGGCCGCATCGCGCGCAGCCGGTCGACGAAGCCGTCGGGGACGTCGAGGCCCTCCCCGACGTCGTTCCAGAAGTCGTCGATGGTCTGCTCGCGTTCCTCGTCGGTCATCGAGACGAGCTTGTGCATCAGGTCGGCCTGCGCGGTCGTGCCGCCCTGCCTGATCAGGGTCCGCAGCACCGCCCTCCTGGCCCGCAGGGTGCGCTCCTGGCGCTCGACGATCTCCAGGTGGGTGGTGAGCAGGTCGTGCAGGGTCGTGTCGCCTTCGAGCAGGCGGCGGATCTCGTCCAGGTCGGTGTCCAGATCACGCAGGGTGCGGACGAGTTCCAGGCGGGCGATGGCGTCGACGTCGTACAGGCGGTGGCCCGCCCCGGACAGGTGTGCGGGCTCGACGATCCCGGCGTCGGCGTAGAAGCGGACGGCGCTGACGCTCAGGCCGCTGCGGCGCGCGGCGTCTCCGATGGGGTACAGCTCGTTGTCGTTCATGGGAGCCACTGTGGTACCTCGAGCAGCTTGAGATGCAAGCCCCCGGGGCGCCCGGATCCGCGCGGAGGCGGCGGAGGGGAGGGGGAGGGCTTCGCGTACGGGACACCCCGTCCGGTCGACCGCCTCAGGGGCGGGTCCCGCTCCGCGGCCGCCCGCCGACGGCCCGGGAGGGAACTCGGTGGTTCTCACCGACGCGAACGACCGCACGGGGACGCGACTGTGTCTGTGACACGCCCTGTGCCACGGCGGGCGCCGTTCCGGCACCGGATCCCGCCCCCGACGCGGCCTGGGCACCTTCCTTCCGTCCTCAGTGGAGATGCCCGTGAAAGACCTGACGAAGTCGACCCGCCGCCGCTGGTGGTGGACGCTCTGGGGCCTGCTGGCCGTGTCGGCCGCCGCCGTCGCCCTCTACTCGGCGGAGCCCTACGCTGTCGGGGACGTGGAGCGCAACAGGATCCCGCTCGATCCCGGGGTCGCCTCCCACTACCTCTCCATCGCCGTGCACGCGATCCCCAGCTCCCTGGCGCTGCTCATCGGGCCGTTCCAGTTCCTCACCCGGTTCCGCGTCCGGTACCCGAGGGTGCACCGCGTCGCGGGTAGGGTCTACATGGTCTGCGTGGTGCTGGGGTCGATGGCGGCCCTGTTCGCCGCCGCCTTCTCCGTCAGCGGCTTCTCGGTGCAGGTCGCCTTCTTCATCCTGACGGCGGCCTGGCTCTACACGCTCGTCCAGGCCTTCCGGACCATCCGCCGCGGGGAGGTCGGGCTCCACCGGGTCTGGATGATCCGCAACTACGCGCTCACCTTCGCCTCCGTGAGCCTGCGGATCTACCTCGGTCTCGGGCTGGCGCTCCAGGCGAACTACTTCCCGTCCCTGACCTTCGACGACGTCTACCACGCGAGCGCGTGGGCGTCCTTCCTGGTGAACGTCCTCGTGGCGGAGTACTTCATCGTCCAGCGCGTGCTGAGGCCCGCGGCCCGCCGACAGGGGGCCGCGGGGGTCGCCCCCGCGTCGGCGGGGGACGGCCGCCGAGTCCCCGTGGACGCGGTCGGACCGGCCGGGAGCGGTTCCGGGGCACGGGACCGTACCTGAGGCCCGCGCCCCTCCCCGTACGCTCGCGGTCGTGCCGCCCCGGGCGGCGACGGTCCGGGGCGGGGACGGGGCTCCGGGCCGCCGCCCTTTCAGGGCCGCACCACGGCGAAGGCGGGGTCCGGAGCCTCCAGGGCGCCGAACAGCGAGCGGAGCACCCCGAGGTCCCCCTCGTGCCCGACGCCCCGGAGGTCCCGGCGGGTGATGACGCCGACCAGCTGCTGCCTCGTCATGGTGAGCGCCAGGCGCGCCCCCGGGTCGGGGGTGCGGTCCCGGTGGTGCACGAGCACCCCGTTGGCGAGGCGCAGGTGCCACACCGCGTCCTGGTCGACCAGGTGCAGGTCCAGGCGCAGGTCGAGGTCCCATGCCGCGGGGCCGTCGACCCGGACGGCGAGGGAGTCGAGCAGCTGGTCGACGCCGAGGGCCGCCAGCAGGCGGCCCCCGCCCGGACGGCGGGCCGGGCGGGGGCCGTGGACGAGCTCCTGTGCTCCGGTGAGGTAGTAGTTGCGCCACGTCGCGTTCTCGCAGGCGTGGCCGAGCGAGGTGTAGACGTCGGCCAGCCGCCGCCGCGCCCCCTCGTGGTCCGGCTCGGCGAAGACCGCGTGGTTGAGCAGGGTGGCGGCGAAGCGCAGGTCGCCCTCGCCGACGAGGTCGTCCGCGCGCGCGAGGGTCCCGCGGATGCCGCCGAGCAGGTCCACCCAGCGCCTCGACTCCTCGACCGGCGGGTGTTCCCACAGGTGGGCGGGGTTTCCGTCGAACCAGCCGAGGTAGCGCTGATAGACGCCCTTGACGTTGTGGCTCAGCGACCCGTAGTAGCCGCGGTTGGCCCACTGCCGGTCCAGGGCGGGAGGGAGCGTGAGCTCCTCCGCGATCTCCCGGGGGGTGAGACCCCGGTTGATCAGGCGCACCGTCTGGTCGTGCAGGTAGGCGTAGAGGTCGCGCTGTCCGGTCAGGAACCCCTCGATCCGGTCCGCGCCCCAGGTCGGCCAGTGGTGGGCGGCGAAGGCGACGTCGGTGCGGTGGCAGAAGAGCTGGACGGCCTCGGTGAGGTAGCGGGCCCACTGGTGCGCGTCGCGGACCTGGGCTCCTCGCAGGGTGATGATGTTGTGCATGGTGTGCACGGCGTTCTCGGCCAGGCACAGCGCCCGGTGCCGGGGGAAGTACATGTTCATCTCCGCCGGCGCCTCCGTCCCCGGCGTGAGCTGGAATTCGATGTGCACCCCGTCGACCACGCGCACCTGGCCGGTCCGGGTGATCGAGTCCGTGGGCTCGGCCAGGCCGATCGTGCCGTCGGCCAGGCGCTGTCCCAGGCCGCACCCCAGGTGGCCGGCGGGGGAGGCCTCGAGCGCGGTGCCGTACATGAACCCCGACCTCCGGGCCATCGCGGGTCCGGCGTAGACGTTCTCGGAGACCGCGTGTTCCAGGAACCCCTCGGGCGCGAGCACCGGGACGCCGGGCTCGGCGTCCGCGAGGACACCGTCCACGCCTCCGAAGTGGTCGGCGTGCGGGTGGGTGAGGACGACGCCGGTGACCGGGCGGTCGCCGCGGTGGGACCGGTAGAGCGCCAGCGCCGCGGCGGCGGTCTCGGCCGAGGTCAGCGTGTCGATGACGACGACGCCGGTATCGCCCTCGACCAGGGTCATGTTGGCCAGGTCGAGGCCCCTGACCTGGTAGATCCCCTCGGTCACCCGGAACAGGCCGTGCATGGACGCCAGGCGGCTCTGCCGCCACAGGCTCGGGTTCGCGGTGTCGGGCGCCGGCCCGTCCAGGAACGCGTACGCGTCGGCGTCGTACACCACGCGGCCGGCGGCGTCGGTGACGAGGGCCGGCTCGAGCGTCGCCACGAAGCCGCGCCCGGCGTCGCGCAGGTCCTGCCCGTCCTCGGGGGGAAGGCCCCCGCCCGGCTTCACGGCGGTCATGTCGCGCCCCCCGCGGCCCTGACCATCTCGCGGACGATGCCGTTGCGCTGGATCTCGGAGGCGCCGGTCAGCACGCGGAACATGCGCAACTGCCGCCAGATCACCTCCACCGGGGCGCCGCGCACCATCCCGGCCTTGCCGTGCATCTGCACCGCCCGGTCCGCGATGGCGAACGCGCGCTCGGCCACGAACAGCTTGCACATGAAGGACTCCACCCGGGGCCGCTCTCCCGCGTCGAGCAGGGCGAGGGCGTCGTAGGTCATCGAACGGGCCGCGTAGTAGTCGGTGGCCATGTCGGCGAGTGTGTGCTGGATCGCCTGCTTCTCCAGGAGGAGCCCGCCGGAGACGCTGCGCCCGGCGGCGAAGTCGAAGGCGAGGCCGATCGCCCGCCGTGCCGCGCCGAGGGCGGTGGGGCAGTGGAGCAGGCGGTTCGCGGTGACCCGCCCGAGGCTGATCCGCATCCCCTGCCCCTCCTCGCCGAGCAGGTTCTCGGCGGGTACGAAGCAGTCGTCGAGGACGACGTCGCTCTCGATGTTCTGCCCCGACAGAGGCACCTGCCCCGGGCTCACGCGGCAGCCGGGGGAGTCCAGGTCGACGAGGAACGCGGAGTAGGACTCCTCGGAGCCGGCCATGCGGGCGACCAGGATCGAGAAGTCCGCGAAGGTGCCGCCGGTGCTGAACACCTTGTGCCCGGTGATCCGGTAGCCGCCCGGCACCGGGGTCGCGGTGGTGCGCATGCGGCGTACGTCGGAGCCCGCGTCGTCCTCGGTCATGGAGAAGCAGCACGCCCGCTGCGCCCTGACGACCGGCAGCAGGTACTTCTCCCTCTGGTACTCGGTGGCGTGCTCGAAGATCGCGCCGATCCGCAGGGGCCCGCCCATGTCGCCGAGCACGCTCGTGGCCAGCACGCGCCCGGAGGCGCCGACCTCCTCCTTGAGCGCCGCCAGCTCCGTGTAGGACAGTGCCCGGCCGCCGAGGTCCTCGGGGAGGTGGATGCCGTAGAAGCCCAGCTCCCGGCTGCGCCGCCACACCGGTTCCAGCTGGGAGCGGTGCAGCGGGGTCTCGGGCGCCAGCCCGAGGTCGTCCTCGTAGGCGGCGAGCTCTCCGGACAGGTAGTCCCGGAGTCCGCCGACCAGCGCGTCGAGGCGCGGGTTGTCGTGGTACGTCGGCTGAAGCATGAAGGCCATGGGTCGCTCACCCCACCTGTCGCTCGGAGCCGGCCCATGCGCGCCGCCGGAGCGCGCGCCGGTCGATCTTGCCGTTGCGGTTGCGCGGGATCCGCTCGGCGAACTCGACGATGCGGGGGAGCTTGACCCGGGACAGCCGGGTCGCGCAGAACTCGCGCAGCTCGTCCCCGGTGGCGGCGGCGCCCGGCCGGAGTGTCACGAACGCCTTGACGGTCTCCCCCCAGCGTTCGTCGGGGACTCCCACGACACAGGTCTCGAAGACCGCGGGGTGCTCGTAGAGGGCGGCCTCCACCTCGGTGCAGTACACGTTGTAGCCCCCGGAGATGATCATGTCCTTCTCGCGGTCCACGATGAACAGGTAGCCGTCCCGGCGGAAGAAGCCGAGGTCCCCGGTGCGCACCCACCCGTCGCGGAACGTCTCGGCGGTGGCCTCCTCGGCATGGAAGTACTCCCGGACGCAGTCGGGCCCGCGTGCCAGGATCTGGCCGACCTCGCCGGCGGGGAGCGTGTTCCCCCCGTCGTCGACGACGCGGACCTCCGTGTCGAAGACCGGGCGCCCGCAGGAGAGCAGCAGCTCGGGGTCGGACTCGATGCCCCGCAGTACGTCCTCGGAGGTGAGGAAGGTGATCGCGCTCGTGGTCTCGCCCTGCCCGTAGCCCTGGTTGACCACGGGGCCGAACAGCTCGACGGCGTCGCGGAGGCGGGCCGGGCTGACGGGGGCGCCGCCGATCGTGACGCTGCTCAGGCGGGACAGGTCCCGGCTGCGCGCGGTGGGCGAGGCCAGGACCATGTTGAGCATGACCGGCACCAGGAAGGTGTGGGTGACGCGCTCGCGCTCCAGGACGTCGAGGTAGGCCTCGGTGTCGAAGGCCGGGAGCACCACGACGGCGGCTCCGCGGAAGAAGCAGCCGAGGATCCCCATCCCGCTCGCGTGGGTGATCGGCCCTGGGGCGAGGTAGACCGACCCCGGGCCGGTGGAGCCCTGCGGGTTCATCGCCAGCTTGCGCATGTTGGACAGCCTGTTGCCGACCGTCTGGACCGCGGCCTTGAGCGTGCCCGTGGAGCCCGAGGTGAAGTTCAGTACCGCAGGGCTGTCCTCGTCGAGGTCGACGGCCACCGGTCCGGGGT
The DNA here is from genome assembly GCF_042660575.1 of Nocardiopsis tropica. NCBI lineage: Bacteria > Bacillati > Actinomycetota > Actinomycetes > Streptosporangiales > Nocardiopsidaceae > Nocardiopsis > Nocardiopsis tropica. The sequence continues at coordinate 162,957 of NZ_JBHSUF010000014.1, read as the reverse complement.
CGCCCTCGGCGAGGAGGGCGGCGTAGCCCAGGGCGTCGCCGGCGTCTCCGTCGAGGACGACCACGAGACAGTCGGGGGCGCGGGAGTCGACGATCGCGCGCACGGTCGGGAGGTTGGCCGCGTCAACGAGGACCAGCCGCACCCGGGCGTCCAGGAGGACGTGCTCGATCTCGGCCGCCGCCAGTCGGGTGCTGACCGGCACCCGGAGGCACCCCGCCTTGCAGAGCGCCATCTCCGCGACGACCAGCTCCCCGCGGTTGCCGGACAGGGTGGCGACCGCCGTGCCGGGCGTGCAGCCGCGCGCGAGCAGGGCGGAGGCCAGCCGGTTGGCCTCCTGTTCGAGGGCGAGGTAGCTCCAGCGCCGGTCCCCGGACACCAGGGCCTCCGCCTCCGGCCAGTGGCACGCGCTGCGGGTGAGGTAGCTGCCAAGGTTCACGGTCCCTCCAGAGGTCTTCGAGCGAACACCGAGATACTAGACACGATGTCCAGGAAGTGTCCAGGGGTGTCGGGCGTTGCTAGAAAGACCCCATGACAAACGAGGATCGGCGCACACTCCGCACCCGGGCCGCACTGCGGGCGGCGTTCGTCTCCCGGGTGCTCGCCGACGGGTACGCCGGGGTCAGGGTGGAGCACATCGCGGCGGCGGCCGATGTCGGGAGGGCGACGTTCTACACGCACTTCCGCGACAAGGAGGCGCTCTACGACCACGTGGTCGAGGTCGTCCTGGGCGAACTGCGGGAGCGGATGGCCCCCGTCGACCGGGAGGGCGTCGGGTTCACCGGGTGGCCGGTGGCCGAACTCTTCCGCCACGCGGCCGAGCAGCCGGACGTCTACCGCCTGATCCTGCGAGGGGAGGGCGACGGCCGCGGGCTGCGGGCCCTGGTCGAGGCGTGGACCGAGGCGGCCCACGACATCTTCGCGGAGCGGGCCAGGGCCCACCGCATCCGCCCCCGCGTCGACCTGCGGGTCGTCGCCCGGGCCTGGGTCGGCGAGCAGGTCTCGGTGCTCCTGTGGTGGCTGGAGTCGCCGGCGCCGCGCCCGGACGTGGAGCAGGTCGTGGAGACGCTGGTCGAGCTGTCCCGGCGCGGGCGCTACTGGGCGACGGGCTTCGACTCGATTTCCGACTAGGGGGTTGTGTGGTGCCGGTCACCCACCTTATGTTCTGGACACCTCGAACGTTATTGGTCGTTGTGTCCAGGAAATGAGAGGGTGGGTCCCTTGCCGTCACACCGAAGGCTCCTCCACGAGTACCCCACGGGCGCCCGGCGACGGCTGCTGGTGGCCGTCGTCGTCCTGGCGCTGTTCATCTCCGCCTACGAGGGGCAGCTCGCGCCGGTCCTGCCCCTGCTGCTGGCCGACCTCGGCATGTCCCTGGGCGCCTACGGGCAGATCACCGCCGTGTCGCTGCTGTTCGGGGCCGTGTCCGGCTACCTGGGCGGTGAGCTGGTCGACCGCGTCGGCCGGGTCCGCGTGGTGGTGCCGCTCATGTTCCTGTCCGCGGCGGCGTGCCTGTTCATGGCGCTGTCGCAGTCGGTCGCCCACTTCACCGCCGCGCGCATCCTGCTCGCGTTCGTCGAGGGCATGGCGGTGGCCGGCACCCAGCCGCTGATCCGGGACTTCACGCCCCGGATGGGCAGGGCCCAGGCCTTCGCCTTCTGGAGCTGGGGGCCCGTAGGGGCGAACTTCTTCGCGGCGGCCGTCGCCGCGCTGACACTCGACCTGTTCGACCACTCCTGGCGCTCGCAGATCTTCCTGATGTCGGGCGCGGCCTTCGTCGGGGCGACGATCGTCGCCCTCACCCTGCGCGACCTGGCTCCGGGGCTGCGGCGCACCATCCGCATCACCGAGCGGACGACCGGCGTGAGCGGGGCGCCGGCGGGTGGGAGCCGTCTGCGGCCGCTCCTGCGCCGCCGCGTCGTCTGGGCGCACGTGGCCGCGATGTCGCTGCTCTACGTGCTGCTCGCCACCATGAACGCCTACGGCCAGACCATGCTGGTCGACCACTTCGCCATGACGGTGCGCACGGCGTCCGCGATCGTGATGTCGTTCTGGGCGGGCAACCTGGTGGCCGGCCTGGTCTTCTCCCGGCTCTCCGACAGGACGCAGAGCCGCAAGCCGTTCCTCATCGGCGGGGCACTGGCGGCGACGCTGCTGCTCGGGGCACTGGTCCTCACGATGGGCGTGGGCGCGTCCGCCTCGCGGTTCCTCCTCGTCGTGCTGCTGACCGGTGTCGGCATCTCCCTCGGCGCCGTCCTCGGGCCGTGGATGGCCAGCTTCTCGGAGTACACCGAGGAAGTGCACCCGGACGTCCAGGGGCTGGCCTTCGGCCTCAACCACTTCGTCAGCCGGCTGTTCATCCTCGCGGCGGTACTGCTGGCGCCGGCGGTGGCCGCGGCCGGCGGCTGGCAGGTGTGGATGGCCGTCACCCTGGTGACGACCTGCGCCTTCGCGATCGTCGCCACGCAGGTCCAGGGCAGTGTGTGGCGCGCCCCCCGCTCGCCGGCGGCGGAGGGGGCCGGTGCGGCGACCCCGGCCCCCGGCGAACCCGGGAGCCTGCGGGGGGTGTCCGGCTCGTAGGGGGCGTCGGCCGTGACGGGCCGGTGCGGAAGGCGTGGGCCGGAGAGGGGGAGGGGCGCCGCCGCGGACCGGCCGCGGCGGCGGGGCCGGGGGCAGGCCTCCTCAACCTTCCCCGGGAGGGCCGTCGCGCAGGCGGGTGTTCTCCTCCTCCAGCTCCAGGATCCGACCGATCCCCGTCAGGTTCACCCCCTGGGCCGCCAGCTCGACGACCCGTCGCAGCCGGACGATGTCGTCGTCGCTGTACATGCGCGTGCCGCCCTCGGTGCGCGCCGGGGCGACCAGGCCCCGCTCCTCGTAGGAGCGCAGGCTCGGTGGTGCGACCCCCGCCATCCGGGCGGCCACGGAGATCGTGTACAGGCCGCGTGCGGTACCCGGCCGCGGTTCTGCCATCAGCACGTCCTTCCTCGCCGAGCCATCGGTGCGCCCTCCGACCCTACCTCCGGGCTTGAGAAAACCTTTATCGGACACAGTTGTTTATCTCCCGTGTCCTGAGGTATAAAACCTGCGTCATCTCGCATCAGGTTTTCTAGTAGGGACAGAGGAGGTTTCCATGATGCTGATGCGTACCGACCCCTTCCGGGACATCGACCGCCTCACGCAGCGGATCCTGGGGGAGGCGTCACGACCGGCCACCATGCCGATCGACGCCTACCGCGAGGGCGATGACTTCGTCGTCTGCTTCGACCTGCCGGGGGTACGCGCCGACTCCATCGACCTGGAGGTCGAGCGCAACGTGCTCACCGTGACCGCCGAGCGCCCCGACGCCGTGCGCGACCGCGAGGCGGTGGTGGTCGCCGAACGCCCCTCCGGCACCTTCTCGCGGCAGCTGTTCCTCGGTGAGACGCTGCAGACCGACGCCATCCGGGCCGACTACGCCGACGGTGTCCTGACCCTGCGCATCCCGGTGGCCGAGCAGGCCAAGCCGCGCAAGATCAGCGTCGGCCAGGGCGACGGCCGGCCTCGCAGCATCGACGCCTGAACCCCCGGCGGCCCGGCTCCGGCCGGGCCGCCCCCTGAGCAGTGTCCGTTCCCCTCTTCTCAGGAAGCAGTGAACCGAATGCCTTCCACACTCCGCAGGACGCGCGCGATGGCCGAGCACATCCAGCGCCACGACCACCGAGAGTCGACCCATCTGGCGTGCGTCCGCTTCTTCCGCGCGCTCCGGGCCTACGAGTCCGCCTGGGGGAGCACGCCAGGACGGCTCCGCCAGGCGCTGGAGGACCTCAGGAGCGCCACCGCCGACCTCACCGGCGACCCCGAGGCCTTCCGGCGCGCGTTCCGGGACCCCCGTCACCGGGGCGCGCCGCACAGCCTCGACGAACCGCTGGCCGAGCAGCTGCGGACGTTCCTGGAGGCCCCGGCCTACGCGGGGGCGGGCTGAGGCGCCGGCTCCAGAAAACCTGCCCACAGGGCGAGCCAAAATCTCCATCGGCCAGAGTAGACATGCGCTGGGGCCGCTGATACATTTCCTGTCGTAGCCACAGGGATCCACGAGGTGGACCACCGGAAACGCCGGTGGAGAGCAGGATCGGCGTCCCGCCGACACGGGAGACGCCGGGGTAGTGGGGAAGGACGCGGTAGGGCTCGACCGGTACGGAGATGTCGGACAGTACCGGGGGCCGGTAGGACCGCAGTGGCAGTAGCGGTGTCCCGCCCGTGGGGGACCGCGCAGTAACGAAGCAGGTCGGCTCGACCGGTGCGCACGTGCATCAGGGCACCGGCAGCCGGTTGGACCGGCGTCCCGTCTTCGCGGGGGACGCCGTGGCGGTGAAGAAGGACGCGGTAGGGCTCGACCGGTGCAGAAGACGTTGGACGGCACCGGGGGCCGGTAGGACCGCAGTTGCAGTACCGGCGCCCCCTTGTACGGGGGCGCCGCAGCAGGAGTGAAGTGCACGCAGTGAGAGCGAGAGGAGTAGATGCCATCGAGGATCGCCCGGGTGTGGGTTGTTCCGCTCGGGTACCGCAGGCCCCGGTTCGGAAGAAGGTGGTCCACGGTCACACAACCGCGATCCCCGCGTTCCCGTTCCAGTTCCACATCGGGAAGCGGAAGACCGGCAGCAGCCGGTAGATGGTATTGAACTCTCGGACCCCAGCGCCGTTCGGCGCTGGGGTCCTCGGCGTGCGATGAGGAGAGAAAGAGAAACGCTTGACCAGTTCCGGAACCAACCGGTTCGACGATGACGACTACCCCGCCTACACCATGGGCCGCGCCGCGGAGATGATCGGCACCACGCCGGCCTTCCTGCGCGCTCTGGGCGAGGCCCGGCTGATCGAGCCCCTGCGCTCGGCGGGCGGACACCGCCGCTACTCCCGCTACCAGCTCAGGATCGCCTCCCGCGCCCGCGAACTCGTGGACGAGGGCACCCCGATCGAAGCCGCCTGCAGGATCATCATCCTGGAGGACCAGCTGGAGGAGGCGCAGCGGATCAACGAGGAACTCCGCACCTCCGGAGGCGGGCCGCGGACCGACTGAGCGGTCGCCGACCCGGAGGCGCCCGGGACGGCACGGACTCACAGGACCGCTCCTGGGAGCCCGTCCCGCCCGGTGGCCTCACCCCGTCCGGCGCTCCCGGTGTGCCCGCACCACCTGCCGGTACCAGTGGTAGCTGTCCTTGGGCGTGCGTGCCAGCGTCTCGTAGTCGACCGACACGATGCCGAACCTGCGGTCGTACCCGTAGGCCCACTCGAAGTTGTCGAGCAGGGACCAGACGAAATATCCCCGCACGTCGACTCCGGCCGCGACGGCGTCGGCGAGGGCCGACAGGTGGTCCCGCAGGTAGGCGACCCGGTCCTCGTCGTGCACGCGTCCGTCCGCCGCGGGTACGTCCGGCTCCGCCGAGCCGTTCTCGGTGATGTAGACCGGGGGCAGCTCCGGATACCGGCGGTGCAGGTCGAGCAGGAGGTCGGTGAAGGACTCCGGGACCACGGGCCACCCCATGGTCGTGTGGCGCACCCCCTCGACCGGGACCTGTTCCACTCCGATGTCGACGGCCGTGCGCGTGGCGGCGTCGGGCAGGGGCGCATGGCGCACCCGTACGGGGCGGTAGTAGTTCAGTCCGACGAAGTCCAGCGGCTGGGCGATGGTCGCCGCGTCCTCGGGGGACCGGTAGCTCCCGTCGGCCATGGACCCCCAGGTGGCAGTCTCGTTCCGGGGGTAGTGTCCGCGCAGCAGCGGGTCCAGCCACACCCGGTTGTGCAGCGTCTCGGCGCGGTCCACGGCCTCCGCGTCCTCGGGCGAGTCCGTGGCGGGGATGAAGCGGTCCGGATTGAGGGTGATGCCGACCTCCGCCGCGCGACCGTGCCGTGCCGCGGAGGCGCGCAGTTCCCGTGCCGCGAGACCGTGGGCCAGCAGCAGGTGGTGCGCGGCGGCCAGGGCGGGTGTGCCCTCCCGGGTCCCCGGTGCGTGGCGGCCCACCGCGTGGCCGACGAACGCCGAGCAGTGCGGCTCGTTCAGGGTGATCCAGCGCTGCACCCGGTCGCCCAGCCGGTCCGCCACCACCCGCGCGTACTCGGCGAAGCGCTCGGCGGTGGCGCGCACGCGCCAGCCCCCCTCGTCCTCCAGCGCCTGCGGGAGGTCCCAGTGGTAGAGGGTGGCCACGGGTTCGATCCCGGCCTCGCGCACGGCGTCGACGAGGCGGTCGTAGAAGGCCAGTCCCTCGGGGTTGACCGCTCCCTTCCCGGTCGGCACGACCCGGGGCCAGGCGATCGAGAACCGGTAGGCGTCCACCCCCAGCTCCCGGAGGAGTGCCACGTCCTCCGGGTACCGGTGGTAGTGGTCGCAGGCGACGTCACCGCTCTCGCCGCGGGCGACGCGGCCGGGCGTCCGGCAGTAGGTGTCCCAGATGGACGGTCCGCGCCCGCCCACGTCGGCGGCGCCCTCGATCTGGTAGGCCGCCGTCGCGGCCCCGAAGACGAAGCCGGGCGGGAGGGCGGGCAGCTCTGGCGTGGTCATGGTGTGTCTCCGATGGCTGTGTGCGTGGAGCGGCGTCATGGCCGGGAGTGGGGGAGAGGGGCGGGGTCAGTAGCCGGCGGACTTGTCGACGACGTTCGCCAGCGGCCGGCCCTGGACGTGGCGCTCCAGGTTGTCGACGAAGATGTCCACCCCGCGGCGCCGCGTCGCGGCGGTCGTCGCTCCGTTGTGCGGGGTGACGACGACGTTGGGAAGGTCCCAGAAGGGGCTGGTCTCCGGGAGCGGTTCCTCGGCGTGGGCGTCGAGCCCGGCGCCGGCGATCCATCCCTCGGAGAGGGCCCGCAACAGGGCCCGGTCGTCCACGATCCCGCCGCGCGAGACCACGACGAGGAACGCGGACCCCTTCATCGCCCTGAGCTCGGCCTCGCCGACCAGGTGCTCGGTGGCCGGAGTGTCGGGGACCGTGACCACCACGAAGTCGGACTCGCCCAGCATCCGGTGCAGGTCCTGCGGGGCGAAGACGGCGTCCACGCCGGGGGAGGGCCGGTCGGTCCGCCGCCGTACCCCCACCACCCGCATGTGGAAGGCCGCGGCCTTGGCGGCCAGGTCGAGACCGGAGCGCCCCAGGCCGATGATCCCGCAGGTGAGGCCGTTGAGCTCGCCGTGCTCGAAGCGCTCCCATCGACGGTCGGCCTGGGCCCGGGCCCATCGGGCGGCGTCGCGGTTCAACATCAGCATCAGCATCATCGCGTGTTCGGCCAGGGGTATCGCGCCGTTGCCCGCGGAGGAGGTGAGGGTCGCCGGGTGCCCGCCCATCCCGCCCGCGAGGTCGGCGTTGACGCCCGCCGCCCAGCTGTGGACCCAGCGCACGGCGGACGCCGCTGCCAGTTCCTCCCCGCTGAGGGTCCCGGCGACGACGGTCGCCGAGGCCAGGAGGTCGGGGCGCTCCCCTGGCCTTTCCACGAACTCCACCGGGGCGCCCGCCGCGGCCGCGCGGATCCGCGCCTTCTCACCGGGATCGAACCGCCCGCTCACGAGTACTGGTCCGTACTCGGGCACGCACATCACGTCCTTCGCTCGCTCTGGTAATTTTGGCCGAGATTGGTCCGACCGGTCCGGTGAGTATAGGGAAGGTGTGTGTCAGATGCCACAGGAGGGGCGTCCGGTCTTCCGGGCCGTGGAGCGGTCCAAGGTCTACTCCTCGGTCGCCGACCAGATCCTCGCCGGGGTGCGGTCGGGTGCTTTTCCCCCCGGATCACCGCTGCCCTCCGAGCGCGTGCTGGCCGAGACGTTCGAGGTCGGACGCGGTTCGGTCCGCGAGGCCATCCGCGTCCTGGAGCACGCGGGGGTGCTCGACGTGCGGGTGGGCAGCGGTACCTACGTGGTGGGCGACGGGGGTTCCGAGGCGAACGTCCTGCGGGCCCGCGCCGCGGTCGCCGGGGAGCACAGCCCGTTGGACCTCATCGTCGCCAGGGCCTCGCTCGAACCGGTGTGCGCCGAGCACGCGGCGACCGCGCGGACCTCCAACGACCTGCGGGTGCTGGAGGACCTGGTGCTCGAGCAGGAGCGCGTGGTCCGCGCTGGGGAGGACCCGTCCGCGGTCGACGCCGACTTCCACCTGGCGGTGGCGGCGGCCTCGCACAACAGCGTGCTCCTCGCCCTGGAGCGGACCCTGGTCGGGCTCATGCGCGAGCGCATGTGGAGCGAGCTCAAGGACCGCTCCCGCCGCAGGGAGAACCAGGCGGAGCACTACCTCGAACACCACCGGCAGGTCCTGCGCGCCATCGAACGGCGCGACCACCGCCGGGCGCGGCAGCTGATGGCCGTGCACATGAGCGAGATCGAGACGGGTCTGCTGGGCGAGCTGGGCTCCTCGCAGGACGAGGGGCGTGCGGAGCGCCCCTGAGCGCTTGACACGGCGTGCGGTGCCCGCTTAGCTTCGCCATCGGTCAGGTGGTCGGACCAGTTGCCCCGGTCCGGCCCGTAACGACGCCCGAGGGGAAAGCACCGTGCAGACACCGCGCTACGCCGTGAACTGTTCCATCATGATGAAGGACCGGCCGCCCGAGCAGAGGCTCGAGGCGGTCCGGGAGGCCGGCTTCGAGGCGGTCGAGTTCTGGTGGCCCTTCGCCGGGCCGACGCCTCCGGAGCACGAGGTCGAGGGCTTCGTCGACACCGTCCGCGCTTCGGGACTGAGCCTGGTCGGACTCAACCTCTACGCCGGTGACATGCCCGGCGGCGACCGGGGCGTGGTCTCCTGGCCCGACCACGCCGACGAACTGCGGGCCCACACGGCGGTGGTGCGCCGTATCGCGGAGGCCCTGGGCTGCCGGTCGTTCAACGCCCTGTACGGCAACCGCCGCACCGACGTCCCCGACGACGAGCAGGACGCCGCCGCCGTCCGCGCCCTGGGGGAGGCCGCGGGCGCGCTCGCCGAGATCGGTGGCACGATCCTCGTCGAGCCGGTCAGCGGAGCCCCGGACTACCCGCTGCTCACGGCGGACGAGGCGGTGGCGGTGATCGACCGTGTCGGCGAGGAGACGGGCGCGGACAATCTCGGCCTCCTCCTGGATGTGTACCACCTGGCCGTCAACGGCGACGACGTCCCGGCCGCCCTCGCCCGCCACCGGGACCGGGTGAGCCATGTCCAGCTGGCCGACGCGCCCGGCAGGGGCGCCCCCGGGACGGGCGGGCTCCCGCTGGGCGACTGGGTGCTCGACCTCGCCGGCGGCGGTTACGGCGGATGGGTCGCCCTGGAGCACGCGGGCGGGGGACCCTCCCCCTTCGCCTGGACGCGCTCCTGCGACCTGCCCGGTCTCCCCGGGGGCACTGAGGCGTGAGGCCCGGCCCCGGCCGGAGCACAGCATTCCGGTGGGCCGGACGGCTCGCCGGCACCGACGAAACGACCCAGGAGCTTGTGCAGTGAGTGTACGAACGATCGCGTTCATCGGCCTCGGCGTCATGGGAGCCCCCATGGCGGCCAACCTCGTCCGCGCCGGATTCGACGTGGTGGGGTACAACCGCAGCGCCGGGAAGAGGGAGGCGCTGGTGGACGCCGGCGGGCGCGCCGCGCCCTCGGTGGCCGAGGCGGTGGCGGGGGCCGACGCCGTCGTCACGATGCTGCCCGACTCGCCGGACGTGGAAGCCGTGGTCCTCGGCGAGGACGGGGCCCTGGCGCACATGCGGCCCGGTGCGCTGCTCATCGACATGAGCACCATCCGGCCCGACGTGGCCCGTTCCCTGGCAGAGGCGGGGGAGGCCAGGGGGGTGCCGGTCCTGGACGCGCCCGTCAGCGGGGGAGAGCAGGGGGCCGTCGAGGCGAAGCTCTCGATCATGGTCGGGGGCGAGCCGGAGGCCTTCGCCCTGGCGGAGCCCGTGCTGGACGCGCTCGGCGCGACGGTGGTCCACGTCGGGGCGGCCGGCGCCGGCCAGACCGTCAAGGCCTCCAACCAGCTGATCGTCGCGGGGGTGATCGAACTCGTCTCCGAGGCGCTGGTCTTCCTCGACGCGCACGGCGTCGACCGGGAGCGCGCGGTACGCGTGCTCGCGGGCGGACTGGCGGGGAGCACGGTCCTGGACCGCAAGGCCGCGTCCATGCTCGCGCGCGACTTCGCACCGGGGTTCAGGGTCGACCTGCACCACAAGGACCTGGGGATCGTGACGGCCGCGGCGCGCGAGGCCGGCGTGACGATCCCCCTCGGAGCGCTGACGGCGACCCTGATGGGTGCGCTGAGCGCCCAGGGCCACGGATCTCTCGACCACTCCGCCCTGTTGTTGCAGGTGGAGAAGTTGTCCGGGCGTGAGGCGGAGGCCTCCGCCTGATCCGTCCACCCTCTCGACCACATTGTCAGTCTTGAAATCTTGACTGACAATGTGCCTATACTGGCTGCCGCCGTCGCGGAGCACCACCGGCGCGGAAGACGCCGGGCCCGCGGCGGCCACGCCGACGAGAGGACCAGCCACATGGCACAGGATGTGACGGAGAGCGGGCCCCGGACCGCGGCCGGCGCGCCACGCACGTCCGACTGGCACCTGGGCGCGACACGGTGGACACAGCTCACGCTGACGGAGAACGACCCCGGACGCTTCGACCCCGGCTTCTGGATCGACGTCATGCGCGAGACCAGGTCCAACGCGGCCTGCATCAGCGCCGGCGGCTACGTCGCGTTCTACCCGACCGACATCCCGTACCACTACCGCAGCGCCCACCTCGGTGACACCGACCCCTTCGGCACCCTCGTCGACGGGGCCCGCAGCCTCGACATGCACGTCATGGCGCGGGTGGACCCCCACGCCGTCCACGCCGACGCCGCACGCGCGCACCCCGAGTGGCTGGCGCGCACCGCCGACGGTCGGCCGGTGGAGCACTGGGGCTACCCCGACATCTGGCTGACCTGTCCGTTCGGTCCCTACAACCGCGAGTTCATCACCGAGGTGGCCCGGGAGATCGTCATCCGGTACGACGTGGACGCCGTGTTCGCCAACCGCTGGCAGGGCCACGGCATCTCCTACAGCGAAGCGGCACTGCGCAGCTTCCGCGACGAGACCGGGTTCGACCTGCCGCGCCGCGAGGGCGACTCCTCCGACCCCGCCTGGCGCGCGTACGTGGTGTGGCGCCGGCGCAAGCTGAGCGAACTGGTGAGCCTGTGGGACCGGGCCGTGCGCGACATCCGCCCGCACGCCCGGTTCATCCCCAACCTGGGCAGCATCGCCGCCCGCGACCTCGACCGCGACATGCTGGCCAGGCACTTCCCCTTCTTCCTCATCGACAAGCAGGGCCGCTCCGGGGTCGAGGCGCCCTGGTCGGCCGGCCGCAACGGCAAGCGGAGCAGGGCGGTGTTCCGGGACAGGCCGGTCGGCCTCATCACCTCCATCGGGCCCGAGGACCACCAGCACCGCTGGAAGGACTCGGTGTCGCCGGGCGCCGAGACCACCATGTGGATCGTCGACGGCTTCGCCCAGGGAGCCTTCCCCTGGTTCACCAAGTTCAACGGCATGGTCCCCGACCGCCGCTGGGTACGGCCCGTCGCCGACGCCTTCGCGCTCCACGAGCTGCTCGAGCCCGAACTGGCGGCCCGTGCGGTCACGGCGGACGTGGCGCTCCTGGAGACGGGCTCGGGCCCCGCGGGGACCGGGACGCGCGCCCACGAGGACGGCTTCTACCACGCCCTGGTCGAGGCCCGCATCCCCTTCGAGATCGTCGCGGAGCCGAACCTGACGGTGGAGGAGCTCCACCGGTTCAAGGTGCTCGTCCTCCCCGACGCGGAGCGGCTGAGCCAGGAGCAGTGCCGGACCGTCCAGGCGTTCGCCGAGTCCGGGGGGAGCGTCGTCGCCGCCCACAGGTCCTCCCTGGACGACGAGTACGGCACCCCCCGCGCCAACTTCGGACTCGCCGACGTCTTCGGCGCCGACCTGAGCATGCCCGTGCGCGGCCCCGTGAAGAACAACTACATCGCGCTCACCGGGGACCACCCCACCAACGCCGGGTTCGACGGCGCGGAGCGCATCATCGGGGGGACCGAGCTCGTCGGGGTGACCGCCCGCGCCGGGACCGAGGTGCCCTTCCGCTTCGTGCCCGACTACCCCGACCTGCCGATGGAGGAGGTCTATCCGAGGGAGGAGCCCGGCAGCCCCGCACTCATCGCCCGGGAGCTCCCCGGCGGAGGGCGCTCGGTCTACGTCCCCTTCAACCTCGGGGCCCTGTTCTGGGAGGCGCTCCAGCCCGACCACGGAACCCTCGTCGCCAACGCCGTCCGCTGGGCACTCGGCGCACCGGAGCGGGTCCGGGTGCGGGGGCGCGGCCTGGTCGACCTCGCGGTGTGGGAGAACCCCGAGTCGGTCGCCGTGGTCATCGTGAACCTCACCAACCCCATGGCACTCAAGGGGCCCATGCGGGAGATCCTCCCGCTCCCTCCGCAGGAGGTCTCGATCGCCCTGCCCGAGGGTGCGGTCGGTGCGCGCGCCCGGCTCCTCGTCGCGGGCGCCGATGTCCCGGTCCGCCTCCGGGAGGGCCGAGCCGAGATCACCGTCGACACCGCCGACCTCCTGGAGACCGTCCTGTTCACCTGGATCGGGGGTGAGGGGGCATGACGGGACACGACCTCTGGTGGCAGCGGCCGTTCCAGATGTTCCAGACGAACCTGAGGGAGATCGACGCCGGCCTGGACGTCGGCAGGGTCCTCGACTACCTGGAGGGGTTCGGCGCGAGCGCCTGGCTCCTCAGCGTCGGCGGCATCGTCTCCAACCACCCCACGGACCTGGACTTCCAGACCCGCAACCCAGTGCTGGCCGAACGCCCGTCCGGCGACCTGGTCGGTGACGCGGTGGCGGCCGCGGGGGAGCGGGGGATACGTGTCCTGGCCCGGATGGACTTCTCCAAGGTCGACCACCGCCGCGCCGAACGCCACCCGGAGTGGTGCTTCACCGGCGCCGACGGCGCACAGCAGGTGTACAACGGCCTGACCAGTGTGTGCCCGAGCGGGGACTACTACCAGCACCGCCTCTTCGACGTGGTCGACGAGGTGCTGGACCGGTACGCCGTCGACGGTTTCTTCTTCAACTGGATGTCGTTCAACGAGGTCGACTACAGCGGGGTCCACCGGGGCACCTGCCACTGCCTCCCCTGCCGGCGGGCCTTCGCCGACTTCGCCCCCGGCGCCGAGCTGCCCGCAGGGCCGCACTCCCCGACCTACCCCGTGTGGAAGAGGTTCACGGCGACCGTGCTCGACGAGCTGACCGCCCGCGTGCGCGCCCACGTCAGCGCGCGCCGCCCGGAGGCGCCGCTCATCCTCGGGGATCGCGCCGACATCGTCTTCCACGAGGCCAACAACGCCGTCGGCCGTCCCCTGTGGCACCACCGGACCGCCGAACACGTCAGCGCGGCCAGGACGTATCGACCGCGTGTTCCGGTGCTCACCAACGCCGTGGGCTTCGTCGACATGCCCTACCGCCTGGCAGGGGAGGAGCCCCACCACTTCGCCCAGTACCTGGTCCAGGCCGTCTCGCGCGGCGCCAACCCCTCCACCTACATCATGGGCACCCCCGACGACGTCACCTACGAGTGCCTCGGCGTAGCCGGCGAGATGACCCGTTTCCACCGCGACCACGGCGAGGTCTACCGCGACCTCGCACCGGCCGCCCGCGCCCTCCTGGTGCGGCCGGATCCGCTGAAGCTCTCCCCCGCGCGGCTGGAGGAGGCCACGCACGAGTTCCGGGGGCTGTACACGGCGCTCCTCGAAAGGCACATCCCGTTCGACGTCCTGCCGGAGCCGCGCCTTCCGGACGTCGGCGACCAGGGCCGCCTGGGCGACTACGGCCTGGTCGTCCTCCCCGACCTCGGGCCGCTGGAACCCGAGGGGGTCGGGGCCCTGGACCGCTTCGTCGCCGGAGGGGGAGGCGTGCTCGCCACGGGCGGGAGCGGGTTCGAGGGAGACGCCTTCCAGGTGGAGGGCTCCCCGGTGCTACGCCGGACGGCCGTCCGGGACACCGTCGAGTCCGTGCGCTCGCTCCACCTGCGCCGGCCCGGCCGGGAGGACGCGCGACGCGGGGGCGACCTCCCCGTCCTGGGCGCCTTCCACGTGGTCGAGCCCCTGCCGGACGCGGGGACGGACCTGCCGATGCTGTCCCGCGCCCCCTACGGCCCTCCCGAGAAGTGCCACGGCCACCTGGCCCTCGACCTGCCCGGCGCACTGTGGCGCGACCACGGACGGGGACGGATCGCCGTCCTGCCCTGGACGCCGGGCCGCGCGTACCGGCAGGCGGGCCTGAGCGGGCACAGGGACGTGTTCGTCGAAACGGCGCTGCGCACGGCGAGGGGGCCCGTCCAGGTCGACACCGACCTCCCCGAGCAGGTCGAGGTGGTCCTGGGCGCCTCGGCGGCCGGGGGAGTGGTCCACCTGATCAACCACTCGGGCGATGTGCCCCAAGGGTTCCGGACGCCCCTGCCGGTGGAGGGACGCCGTCTGAGGGTGCCGTGGTGGCCGGAGCAGCCGTCGTTCGCCCTGCGTGCCGACACCGGACTGGCAGGGGACGGCGAGGTCGTACTGCCCCGTATCGACCTCTTCGAGGTGCTGGTCAGGCCTTGACCCATCAAGGCCCGGTAACATTGTAAAACAAGTATTCATGGATTATTGACAGACCAGATCCGGGTCGGAAACATGTCCTATGAGGCTGCACACGCACCTGTGTGACTTCCCCCGCAGCGAAGGGAATGTGATGAGAGACTTCGATCGGCGCGCTTTTCTCGCGTTGACCGGCCTGGGCGCGATGGGGGCGTCCACGCTCCTGTCCGGCTGCGGTGGCAGCGGTTCCGGTTCCGCGCTCCGCTATGCCTGGTGGGGGAACACCGTCCGCCAGCAGACCTACACCCGGGCACTGGAGGAGTTCCAGGAGGCCAACCCCGAGATCACGGTCGATCCGGAGTTCGCGGAGTACACCGCCTTCCAGGAGCGCATGACCACGCAGATGGCGGCCCGCAACGTCGCCGACATCTTCTGGATCGCCTCCCCCCAGGTCATGACGTACGAGGCGAACGGGCTGTACCGCAGGCTCGACGACATCCCCACCCTGGACCTGTCCGACTACGGCGATGAGGACATCGCGTCCTTCTCCCTGGGCGGCGAGCTCGTCACCATGCCCCACGGCGTCTTCGTCCCCGTCGTCCGCCACAACGAGACCTTCCTGGAGGAGGAGGGGGCGGAGATGCCGGGGGAGGACTGGACGTGGGACGACCTCGCCGAGTTCCTCGTGGACTACAGCGCCAACAACGCGGCGGGCCGCAAGGGGGCGAGCTACACCCCCGACCAGGACATGGGCTTCGAGGCCTGGCTGCGCCAGCGCGACCAGGACCTGTGGACCGAGGACGGCGACGTCGGCTTCGACGCCGAGGCGCTCGGCGACTGGTTCGAGTGGTGGCGCAAGCTCCTCGACGAGGGGGCGGTCCTGAGCCTGGGCGAGCAGGAGGGCATGCAGCCCGACTTCTCCACGGTCGGGGACAGCGTCCTGCTCAACTTCGGCAGCTCCAACCACATCATCGACGAAGCCACGATGTTCCCCGACTGGAAGTACCGGCTCCGGTCCGTGCCGGTCGTCGACGGCGCGGCCGACGGCCACCGCTTCCTCTACTACCCCCGCCTGGCCGTCTACCAGGGCATCGGCGACGACAAGGTCGAGGCGGCCGGGCGGCTCATCGACTTCAGCGTCAACAACGCGGACTTCCTGCGGACCGTGGGCCTCACCATGGGAGCTCCCCCCAACCCCCGCGTCCTCGCCGAGTCCTACGAGTTCGCCTCGGAGGACGAGACGGAGATGCTGACCGTGGTGGAGGCGGAGCGGGCCGAGGAGCGGCGGCCGCGGTACGAGGCTCCCCCCGGGACGGGCACCTGGCGGGAGGCGCTGTCCAGGGCGTCGGAGAACGTCGCCCTGGGCAACGGTGCCGTCTCGGAGGTGGCGGAGTCGCTCATCGACGAGATCCGGTCCGGCATCGACCAGGGGGCGTAGGGCGTGGCCCCCTCAGTGAAGCGCCGTCCCGCCGCCAGGCAGCAGGGGCGTGCCGCCTACGTCTTCCTCACCCCCTGGCTGCTGGGCCTGTGCCTGGTGACGGCCGTCCCGCTCGGAGCCTCCCTCTACCTGGCCTTCACCGACTACAACATCCTCAGCACACCGAACTTCACCGGGCTTGCCAACTTCGAGCGCATGTTCGGCGACGAGCGGTTCTGGGCGTCCACATCCGTCACCGCACGGTACGTGCTCGTCTCGGTCCCGCTCCAGCTGATGTTCGCGCTCCTCCTCGCGGTCCTGCTGGACCGCGGAGTGCGGGGGCTCGCGTTCTACCGCGGCGCCTTCTACCTTCCCTCGCTCCTGGGGGCGAGCGTCGCGATCGCCGTCCTCTGGCGGGAGGTGTTCGGACACCACGGCCTGGTCAACGACTTCCTCGCGCTGATCGGGATCGAGGGGCAGAGCTGGCTCCAGAACCCGTCCACGGCGCTCTCGACCCTCATCGTGCTCAACGTGTGGACCTTCGGATCGCCGATGGTCATCTTCCTCGCCGGCCTGCGGCAGATCCCCGAGGAGTACTACGAGGCGGCCCGCGTGGACGGGGCCTCGCGTGTGCGGCAGTTCTGGCACATCACCGTCCCGATCCTCACACCGATCATCTTCTTCAACCTCATCCTGCAGACCATCGGCGCCTTCCAGACCTTCACCCAGGCACACGTGATCAGCGGCGGTACCGGCGGCCCGGTCGACTCCACCCTCTTCTACACGCTCTACGTCTACCAACAGGGCTTCAAGGCCTTCGACATGGGCTACGCCTCCGCGCTGGCCTGGGTCCTGCTGCTGGTCATCGGCGCCGTGACCGCGGTCCACTTCTTCCTGTCCAAGTACTGGGTCTTCTACGGAGACGACTGATGATCGACGCCGCACCGGTCGCGGGCGCGCGCGGCTCCCGGAGCCGCCGACGCACGCGGAGCGCCATGCTCAAGCACGGCGCCCTGCTGCTCTTCCTGATCGTGATGATCTACCCGCTGGTCTGGATGATCGTCAGCGCCTTCAAGCCCGCGCACCTCATCCTGACCGAACCGGGGCTCGTCCCCACCGAGGTCACCTTCGAGAACTTCCGGGAGGGCTGGCACGCCCTCAACCGCCCCTTCTCGGTGTTCTTCCTCAACTCCCTCGTCGTGACCGTGGGATCGATCCTCGGCAACCTCTTCTCCTGCTCACTCGCGGCCTACGCGCTCGCCAGGCTGGAGTTCAGGTCGCGCCGCCTCTTCTTCGGGATCACTCTCGTCTCGGTCATGCTGCCGATGCACGTGCTGATCATCCCGCAGTACATCTTCTTCGCCCAGCTGGGATGGGTGGACACCTACCTGCCGCTGCTGATCCCCAAGCTGCTCGCCACCGACGCGTTCTTCATCTTCCTGATGGTGCAGTTCATCAGGGGCATCCCGCGCGACCTCGACCGCGCCGCGGCGATCGACGGGGCGGGCCCCTTCCGGATCTTCTGGCACGTGGTCTTCCCGCTCATGCGCCCGGCCCTGGTGACGACGACCATCTTCACGTTCATCTGGACGTGGAACGACTTCTTCACGCCGCTCATCTACCTGACGTCGACGGACATGTACACCGTGCCGGTCGCGCTCAGCGCGATGGTGAGCTCGGAGAGCCAGCAGGGGATCGGGATGCTGTTCGCGATGTCCCTGGTCTCCCTGCTGCCGGTCATCCTGTTCTTCGTCTTCGCGCAGCGCTACCTGATCCGCGGCATGGTCACCAGCGGCCTCAAGTAGGAGGGACGGAAGAGCCGGTCCGGCGCGCCCGGGCCGGCTCCGTCCCGTCGGCGTACTACTCGCCCCCGACCTCGGCCGCCTCCTGCGCACCGGTCTCCAGCCCTGCCAGGAGGCGGTCGCGCGCGTGGTCGAGGTGCTCGGACAGGCGCAGGCGCGCCGTGTCGGGATCCCGGGCCTCGATGCCGGCGAGGATGGTGGCGTGCTCGTGGGCCACGGTGGAGCCCTGCGTGGCCCGGTGCGCCTGGAAGCGGCCCATGGTCAGGTGCACCTCCCCCATGATCAGCTCGTGCATCCGGCTCAGCCGCTCGCTGCCGGCGCCGGACACCAGCGCGGTGTGGAAGGCGATGTCCGCGTCGACCTGCCGCTCGAAGTTGCCGTCCCGGGCCGCGGCCTCGATGAGCACCTGGGCCTCCGCCGCCTCGGCGGGAACCGCCCCCTCGGCCGCCAGTACGGTGACCGCCGCGCTCTCGACGGTGCCCCGGCTGAAGAAGAGGTCGTGGATCTCGTCCGCGTGGAAGTCGGGGACGACCGCCGTCTTGTGGGCGGAACGGCGGAGCAGGCCGAGCACCGTGAGCCGTTCGAGGCACGCCTTGGCGGTCGGGCGCGCTACGTCGTACTCACTGGCGATGCGGTGCTCGGTGAGCTTCTCACCGGCGGCGATCTCTCCGTTGACGATGCGGCGACGCAGTGATTGGTAGAGCGCGTCGGTCAGGGACGAGGGTGCGAGGGTGAAGTTGGCCTGTCGATTCACGTACTCATCGTGCCACAGCCGAGTCCCTGACACATACATCTGTAAGACCAGTACACCGGTAGAACAGCTGGTCGCGGCCCCGAGGATGTGCGTGTGACCCCCCGCACAGTTCCGTGCCTTCCCGACCGGTCCCGTCCCCCGGCCGCATCCGCCCCGGGGGACCGGGAGCACAGGCCGGGGAGAGCCCGGTCCGACACGGCAGCGGGGTGCTTGCACGTGCACCGCCCGCCACGGAACCTGGGAAGGTCCGGGGCAAGCCCCGGACACCGCGCCCCGGGAGGCCGGCGGTGCGACCGCCGCGGCCCGGCCGGCGGTCCGCAGCTGACGAGGAGGCGACGCGGTGAGCACCGAGGACAGCACGAAGGCCGTGGTCATGGCGCTGGCGGCCAATCTCGGGATCGCCGTGACCAAGTTCGTGGCCTATCTCCTGACGGCGTCCTCGGCCATGCTCGCGGAGTCGGTGCACTCGGTGGCCGACTCCGGAAACCAGATCCTGCTGCTCATCGGCGGACGGCGGGCGGTGCGCACCGCCACGCCGGAGCACCCCTTCGGCTTCGGCCACGAGCGCTACGTCTACGCCTTCCTCGTGGCGATCGTGCTGTTCACCCTCGGCGGGCTGTTCGCCCTGTACGAGGCATGGGAGAAGATCCGCGACCCCCACCCGATCACCTCCTGGCAGTGGGTGCCCATCGTGGTGCTGCTGGTGGCCGCCGTCATGGAGGCGACGGCGCTGCGCACCGCGCTGCGCCAGTCCAGGTCGGCGCGCGCCCGGGTGGGGTGGTTCGGGTTCATCCGCCGCACCAAGTCCCCCGAGCTGCCGGTGATCCTGCTGGAGGACACCGGCGCCCTCATCGGCCTGGCCTTCGCCCTGGTCGGGGTCGGTCTGACCCTGATCACCGGCAACGGCGTCTGGGACGGCCTGGGTTCGGGGGCCATCGGTCTGCTGCTCGTGGTGTTCGCCGTGCTCCTGGCCGTGGAGGTCAAGAGCCTGCTCATCGGGGAGTCCGCCAGCGAGGAGAACATCCGCCTCATCCGCGGGGCCATCCTGGACTGCGCGGACATCGACGCCGTCATCCACATGCGCACGATGCACCTGGGGCCCGAGGAACTACTGGTCGCGGCCAAGGTCGCCGTGGACGCCGAGGACGACGCCCGACGGGTCACCCGCGCGATCGACGAGGCCGAGCGCAGGATCCGCGAGGCCGTGCCCATCGCCAAGATCATCTACATCGAACCCGACCTGCTGCGCCCCCGCTCCCCGGGCTGAGGCGGCCGCGGAGCCCCCGGAGGCCGGGCCCGCGGGGCAGCGCCCGGACAAACGGGTTGCGGCTGCGGGCGGGTGGGGCAACCCTGGGCGTACCGGCCCCCGCAGCGGGTCGGGCCGCAGCCGGGACGCGGGGTGTGGGCACGCCGGCCTCCGCACCGGGCCGACCGACGAACCACCGAAGGGGCAACGATGATCGACACCCGCCTCGCCGGACAGACCGTCCTGGTCACCGGCGGATCCGGGAACATCGGCGCGGCGATCAGCCGCGCGTTCGCCGCCCAGGGGGCGCGCGTGGCGGTCCACCACCTCGACCGCGACCCTCCGGCGCCGGCCGGGGCCGAGTGGGCCCACGTCACCCCCGCCGCGGGGACCGCGGACGAGCTCGCGGAGGAACTCGGCAACGGCTCCTTCGCCGTCGGCGCCGACCTGTCCGAGCCGGACGGGCCCGTCCGGCTCGTGCGCGAGGTCGCGGACCGGGCCGGGCCGATCAACGTCCTGGTCAACAACGCCGCCCACTGCGAGACGCCGGACACCGTCGACACCCTGACCCACGCGTCCCTGGAGCGCCACTACCGGGTGAACGCCGTGGCCCCAGCGGTCCTCACCGCCGAGGCGGCACGGCTGCGCCGCGGGGGCGAGCCGCTGTGCATCGTCAACATCACCACCGACGCCGCGCGGGCCTTCCCCGGCCAGACCGGCTACGGGACGTCCAAGGGCGCGCTGGAGGCGCTGACCAGGTCCACCGCGCTGGACCTGGCGGCGCGCGGCATCCGGGTGAACGCCGTCGCCCCGGGGCCCGTCCAGACCGGCTGGATGGACGAGGAGCTCGTCGCCCGGGCGGGGGAGGCCGTGCCGATGGGCAGGGTCGGAGAACCGGACGACATCGCCGACGCCGTGGTCTACCTGGCCTCCCACCAAGCCCGATGGGTCACCGGACAGGTCCTGCAGGTCGCCGGGGGGCACGCGCTGTGACCGTGCCGGGGAGCGGGGGTGCGCTTCGGACCGCCCCGCACCGGAAGGCTCCCGACCCCCGTCTGTCCTCCGGAACTGCTAGGCATGGGGGACATTTCACCCCCTGAAGCCTGAGAAGAGAGCCCCCATGTCCGACCTCACCGAGTTCGCGGGCCTGCCCGTGGTCGAGTTCCCCGCCAGCGGTACGTGGGAGGAGCGGCTCGCCCGCATCCGGGCGCAGGGCGGCGACCCGCACGACCCCGCCGCCACTGCCTGGCGGCTGCGGACCAGCGCGGGCGTGCGGACACCCCCCGAGGACGAGTGCGCCGACTACCTCGCCCGGTTCCTGTCCGAGGTGGACACCGAGCAGCTGACGGCACTGGTCGTCGGCGAATGGTCCTATGCCGCCGACGGAGGCCTGTACCAGGCCGCGGACCTGTTGGTCGAGCACGCCGACGCGCTGCCGAACCTGCGCTCGGTCTTCTTCGGCGACATCACCTTCGAGGAGTGCGAGCTCTCCTGGATCTCCCAGCCCGACCTGGCGCCGCTCGTGGCCGCCTTCCCCCGGCTGGAGGCGCTGACGGTGAAGGGCGCCGACGGCATGGAGGGCCGGCTCGGGCTGCACGTGCCCTCGCACGCCTCGCTGCGTTCCCTCACCCTGCAGAGCGGTGGTCTGCCCGGCCGGGTCGTGCGCGAGGTGGCGTCCTCGGGGCTGCCCGCGCTGGAGCACCTGGAGCTGTGGCTGGGGATGGAGGACTACGGCGGCAGCACCTCCCCGCAGGACCTGGCGCCGGTGCTCTCGGGAGAGGCGTTCCCCCGGCTGCGGTACCTGGGGGTGCGCAACGCCGAGAAGTGGGCCGAGTGGGTCCCGGTGCTCGCCGAGGCCCCCGTCCTCGCGGGCCTGGAGGTCCTCGACCTGTCCCTGGGCATCCTCACGGACAAGGGCGCACAGGAGCTCGTCGACCGGGCCGGGGCCTTCTCCGGTCTGCGCCGGCTCGACCTGCACCACCACTTCCTGGGCGAGGAGACGGTGGAGCGGGTGAGGGCCGCGTTCGCCGGATCCGGGGTCGAGCTCGACCTGGACGCCGGCAGGGACGACGATGACGAGGAGTACGACGAGGACGAGGAGCCCTACTACTACACCGCGGCGTCCGAGTAGCCGGAACGCCCACGGCCGGGGCCGGACCGACCACCGGCGGCCCCGGCCGAACACGGTTCCCCGCGCCGCCACATCCCGCCGCTACCCGGTGGCGGGGCTCCGGCGGTCCCGGTGTCCGACCGCCGCGGGCGCGCCCCCGACGAGGTCGCGCAGCTGGGACCGGGCGGTGACGCCCAGCTTGGGGAAGCTGCGGTACAGGTGCGAGCCCACCGTGCGCGGGGAGAGGAAGAGCTTCTCGCCGATCTCGCGGTTGGTCAGCCCCCGGGAGGCGAGCCTGACGATCTGCTGCTGTTGCGGGCTGAGTTCGGCGAGCGCGTCCGGGGCGGCGTCCACGACGTCGAGGCCGGCGGCGCGCGCCTCGGCCCGGGCGCGCTCGATCCACGGCCGTGCGCCCAGACGGCGGAAGACCTCCAGGGCCTCGGCGAGCGGCGCCCGGGCCTCCGCGATGCGCCGTCGGCGCCGCAGCCGTTCGGCGAGGTCGAGCAGGGCCTGCGCCCGCTCGAAGGGCCAGTGCTCCAGGACCGGGTCCGCCAGGGCCGCCCGCAGGTGCGGTTCGGCGTCCTCGGGGTCCGCCAGCAAACCCCGGGCCCGGTCGACCAGCGCGCGCAGACGGGGTGAGGCGCCCTTCGCGAGCAGGTGTGCGCAACGCTCGACGATCGCGGCGGCCTCCTCGCGGTGACCGCTGCGCACGGCGGCCGCGGCCAGGTCGGCGAGGGCCGGGTGGGAGGCGTGGTAGTGCACCGGCCCGCCGTCCGCGGTGAAGACCGCGCGGAGGTGGCCGTAGGCGGTCCCGTACGCGCCTTCGACGGCCGCCGCGGCCCCGAGCGCACGGCGTGCGTAGACGCCGACCGAGCGGCTTTCCAGCGGGTCCACCAGGGCGAGTGCCTCCTCGGCCCGGCCGCGGGCCGCGACCGCGTCACCCTGGTGGGCCAGCACGACGGCGTCCACGGCGGCCGCGCAGGCCACGGCGTGGTCGAGGCCGACCAGCCGGCCGACCGCCGTGGTGCGGGCGCAGGCCTCCCGGGCCTGGTCCCACCTCCCCCGGTCCACATAGGCCCAGGCGACGGCGCCGCCAAGCCCCTCCGGCAGTGTTCCCCGCACCTGCCAGCGGTCGAACGCCTCGTCGAAGGCGCGGACGGCCCGCGGGGTCTCGTCCAGGAGCCACGCCATGATCCCGACGGCGGTGAGCCGCTCCGGCCGGTCCCGCGCCTCGGCGGCCAGCCGCGGGAGCAGGGGGAGGACCTCGTCCCTGGCGGCGGAGGGGGCCGACACGGTCCTCACCCAGGTGCGCAGGAAGGCGTCCGCGGCCCCCTCGGGAAGGCGCCCCAGGAGGTCGTGGAGGCGGTGGTGCTGGGCGTCCTCCCCGGAGTAGAAGCGCACCACGGCGGCCTCGGCGAGAAGGTCCAGGGCGGCGGCGGGCCGGGAGGCCGCCGAGCCCCCGGCGGCGTCGGCCAGCCGGGAGAAGACCGCGGTGTGGCGCCCGGTCAGGACCGCCAGCCGTCCGGCCTGCACGGCGACGGACGCCAGCAGCGACGCGTCGTCCGTGCGCGCGCGTGCCGCGGCGGCCAGTTCCTCGACCCGGGCGAGGTCCCCGGTGAACACGGCCGCCGAAGCGGCCCCGACCAGCAGTCGGGCGCCGTCCTCGCGCCGCGGCGCCAGCTCCGCGGCGCGCTGGAGGGCCTCGGCCGCCGCCGCGTGGCCGCCGCGCCGGCGGGCCCGGTCGGCGGTCCGCTCCAGCTCCGCCGACACGGCCGCGTCCGGGCGCGTGCAGGCGGCGGCCAGGTGCCAGGCGCGCCGGTCCGGTTCGTCCCGCAGCAGTCCGGCGAGCGCGAGGTGGGCCTCGCGCCGTGCCTCCGGGGGCGCGGCGTGGTACACCGCGGACCGCACGAGCGGGTGGCCGAACCGGGGGACCGGGCCGGTCCGCCGGACGAGCCCGGCCTCCTCCGCGGGCGGCCAGACGGCGTCCCCGGCGCCGGGCAGCCCGGCCGCGGCGGCGACGTCGGAGTCGGAGCTGTCCATGGCGGCCAGGAGCAGCAGGGCCCGCCCCGTCGCAGCGGGAAGGCCGTCCAGGCGCGCGGCGAAGACCCGCTCCAGGCGGCCGGTGAGCGGGAGCGGGCCCGCGTCGGTCGGCCCCGCGGCCGTGTCGCGGGCGGCGGCCGACCTCGCCAGTTCCACCAGCGCCAGCGGGTTGCCGGCGGCCTGCTCGGTGATCCGCGCCCTGGTGCGTCCGGTGGGAGCCGCCGGCTGCAGGTCCAGGAGCCGGCCTGCCGCGGCGCCGTCGAGCGGGCCCAGGGTGAGCGTGGGCACGTGGCGGTCGAACCCCGGGAGGCGGTGGCCCTCGCGGGCCGCGACCAGCACGGTGACCGGTTCCCCCGCCAGCCGCCTGGTGGCGAAGGCCAGGGCGTCCAGGGAGGCGCGGTCGAACCACTGCGCGTCGTCCAGTGCCACGAGCACGGGCTGCCGCTCGCCCACGGCCGACAGCAGGCCCAGGACGGCGATCCCCAGCAGGAGGGGGTCGGGCGCTCCCTCGCGAGCGACGGCGGGCCCCGCGCCGAAGGCCTCCCGCAGCGCGGCGCGCTGCCCGTCCGGCAGTGCGTCCACCTCGTCGTGCAGCGGCCGCAGCAGCTGGTGCAGGGAGGAGAACGCCAGCCCGGACTCCGACTCGCTCCCCGCGGCGCGCAGCACGCGCGCGCCGTCGGCCCCGGCCCGCCGCGCCGCGCGGTCCAGGAGCGCGCTCTTGCCCGTGCCCGCGTCCCCGAGCAGCACCACCACCGGGTCCGCCGCCCCCGGCTCCACCGCACGCAGGAGGCGTGCCCACTCCGCTTCCCGGCCGACGAGCGGCCCCCCGGCCTCCGGTTCCGGCCCGGCGGCCGCGCCGACGCCGCCTGTGTGCTCACCCACGGAAGTCCCCCGCAAACATGGCTCTTCGACCCGGTGCCGTCCTGCCCCGGCCCAGGCAGGCTACAAGCAGCCCGGCCCCGCGCCCGGAAGGGCCCTGCGCAGGTGCAGTCACGTGACGGATACCGGACCCGCCCGGGCCGCCCGTACGGTTCCCCAGAACCCGCCGAACACACGAGGACGCCCCATGGAACAGATCACGCTCGGAAACGTCACCATCGACCGGGTCCGGGAATACTACGGAACCGTCGACATGACGACCGACGCCTTCTTCCCGGAGACCCCGAAGGAGGCATGGAACGACGGTGCCTCCTGGCTGGACCCGCATTTCCTGGATTCCGGGACCAATACCGTGAATTCCGCGATCCAGACCTGGCTGTTGCGCAGCGAGGGCAGGACCATCCTCGTCGACACCGGTGTGGGCAACCACAAGGAGCGCCCGTACTCGCCGGTCTGGAGCCGCCTCGAAACAGACTTCCTCGCCAATCTCGCGCGCGCCGGCGTCGAGCCCGAGGACGTGGACATCGTGATCAACACGCACCTGCACGTCGACCACGTCGGCTGGAACACCTACCTGGACGGGCGGAACTGGGTACCCACGTTTCCCAACGCCACCTATCTCATGCCCAAGGACGACTTCGACTTCTGGAACCCCGAGAACGGCCACGAGCCGAACCTCGGCCGGGGCAACCAGAACGTCTTCGAGGACAGCGTGGCCCCGGTCCACCGGGCCGGCCGGACGCTGCTGTGGGAGAACAGCCACCGGATCGACGCCGGCCTGAGCCTGGAGGCGGCTCCCGGGCACACCCCCGGCTCCTCCGTGCTGACCCTCACCTCCGGAACGGACCGCGCGGTGTTCGTCGGCGACATGCTGCACAGCCCGGTCCAGATCCTCGAACCCGACTCCAACAGCTGCTTCTGCGAGGACCCCGCGGGCGCCCGCGCCACCCGCCGCAAGGTCCTGGGCTGGGCGGCCGACAACAACGCGCTCGTCATCCCCGCGCACCTGGGCGGCCACGGCGCCGCCGAGGTGTCGCGCGCGGGGGACAAGTTCGCCATCAAGGGCTGGGCCCCCTTCGCCCCGTACACCGAGCAGGGCTGAGGCCCGCGGAAAGGCATCACCATGAACCACCACACCGGACCCGTCGTCACCACCGCCCGGGGCGCGGTCCGCGGCCTGCGCCGGGGCGACACCGACGCCTACCTGAACATCCCCTACGCGGCGCCGCCCCGCGGCGCCGGCCGCTTCGCCCCGCCCCGGCCGCACGAACCCTGGGACGGCATCCGGGACGCCACCGCGCCGGGCCCCAACGCGCCCCAGGCCGAGCGCAGGCTCGGCAGCGTGGACATGTCCCCCTACTTCGGAACCGGCTGGAGCCGGGGCGAGGACTACCTCACCGTCAACGTCTGGACGCCCGCCGGAGGCGGCGACGGCCTGCCCGTCATGGTGTTCGTCCACGGCGGCGGGTTCGTCGCCGGCTCGACGCGGTCCGCGCTCTACGACGGCTCGGCCTTCGCCCGCGACGGCGTCGTCCTCGTCACCCTCAACTACCGGCTCGGCATCGCCGGGTTCCTGGACCTGCCCGGGGCGCCCGCCAACCGCGGCCTGCTCGACGTCGTCGCCGCGCTGCGCTGGGTCCGCGAGAACATCGCCGCCTTCGGCGGCGACCCGCGCAACGTCACCCTCTTCGGCCAGTCGGCCGGGGCGACCGTCGTCGGCGGCGTCCTCGCCTCCCCCGGGGCCGTGGGCCTCCTGCGCCGGGCGATCGTCCAGAGCGGCAGCGGCCTGGGCGCGTTCACGCCCGAGCAGGCCGCCCGCGTCACCGAGGCGGCGGCACGGGACCTGGGGGTCGAGCCCCACGCAGACGCCTTCGCCGGCCTTTCCGACGACCGCCTGGTCGAGGCCTCCTCCCGGCTCTCGGGCATCGACCTGCGGACCGGGACGCACCGCGACCCGCTGATCGGGCTCAGCCCCTTCAGCCTGGTCCTCGACACCCAGCCCGCCACGTCCCTCGCCGCCGGCCCCGGCGCCGACGCCGACCTGCTCATCGGGACCAACACCGAGGAGGGCAACCTCTACCTGGTCCCCGTGGACCGGTACTCCGCCTCGACCGCCGAGGACGTCGACGGCGCCGCGGCGCTCTCCCACCCGGACCCCGCCCGCCTCGTCGCGGCCTACCGCACGTCACGCCCCAGGGCGTCCTTCGGTGAGCTGCGCTCCGCGATCATGGGCGACGCGCTGTTCGGTGCGGGCACCCGGGCCCTGGCCGACGCCCACGCCGCCCTGCCCCGGCCCGCCACCTACGGCTACGAGTTCGCCTGGCGCTCACGCGCCCTGGACGGACAGCTCGGCGCCGCCCACGGGGTGGAGCTGCCCTTCGTCTTCGACCTGGCCCACCTCTCCCGGCTGCGGGGTCCGGCCGCCCTGCTCGGCCCCGAGGAGCCGCCCGCCCGTCTCGCCGCTCGCATGCACGGGGCCTGGGTCCGGTTCGCCGGGACCGGCGACCCCGGATGGGACCGGTACGACGACGGGGACCGGGTCACCATGCGCATCGACGCCGAGTGGTCCCGCGTGGAGGACCCCCGCGGCCGGGAGCTGGAGGCCTGGACGACCGTGTGACGTGCCGTCCCACCGGTTCCGTCCGCCCGCCCGCCGGGTGACGGAACCGGTGGGGGCCGCCGCGCCCGCCTTCGTCGGACCCTGTGGGTGAGAGCCTCCCGGGACCCCTGCCGGTCGGCAGGGATCACCGGTCCCGGCCGGCGGCGGCCGACTCGACGAGATTGCTCTTGGGCAGTCCGGCTCCGGAGGCCACGGCCCGCACCCACTCGTCGGTCGTCGCCACGGCGGCGAAGTTCGAGTTGAGCATCGCCATCAGGGTCTCGTGCACGGTCTTCGCGCGAACCGAACCGGCCGCGTTGGCGATGTCGACGGCGCCGGTCGCGTCGGAGAGCACCTCCGCCCGGATCCCGCGGGCCTCCGCCTCCACGGAGGAGGCGAGGATGCAGTTGTTCGTCATGTATCCGACCAGCGTGACGGTGTCGATGCCCCGGTCGCGCAGCCAGTCCTCCAGGTCGGTGCCGGCGAAGACCGAACCGTGCTGCTTGACCAGGGGCTTCCACGCGTCGCTGCGGCGCTCCTCGACGGCGGGGTGGAGCTCGTAGGTCGGCAGCGTCGGGTTGAACACGGGGGATCGGTCCCCGGCCGAGTGCTGGACCACGACCACCGGGATCCCGGCTCCGGCGGCGGCGTCGATCGCGTTCGCGACCTTCAGCACGGACTCCTCACGCGGCGGGTACTGAATCGGCAGCAGGCCGGTGAAGTACTCCTGCTGGACGTCGACAACCACCAGTGCACGCGACTGCGCCATGGGTTCCTCCTCGGGTCGGTGGCGGCGCTCCTGGCCACCGCGGGCATCCTCGCCCGCGTGCAGCGCCGCTGGAACAAGCCTGGCGAACGCGGAGAACGGCCACCAGTGGCACGAGTGCAATCCTTCGATGCATGCGTGCCATAGTGTGGGGATCATGCGGATCGCTGTCTATGCGTTCGACGACGTCACGATGTTCCACCTGTCCACGCCGACCCTCGTCTTCGACGAAGTCGCCCGGCAGGGGTGCGCCGACTGGTCGTCGACGTTGTTCTCCGAGGCGAGGGGGCATGTACGCACGGCGGAGGGGTACCAGCTCGGCGGGCTCGCGGACCTCACCGCCCTCGAGGACGCCGACGCGGTGGTGATCCCCTCGTGGCACACGGACTTCCGGAGGCCGAGCCCGGCCCTGGTCGCCGCGCTCCGCCGCGCGCACGAGCGGGGAGCGACCGTGGTCGGCCTCTGCCTGGGGTCGATCGCCGTGGCGGACGCCGGTCTGCTGGACGGGCGGGCGGCGGTCACGCACTGGAAGGCGTTCGAGACCTTTCGTACGCGGCACCCGGGTGTGGCCCTGGACAAGACCGTGCTGTACATCGACCACGGTGACGTCCTCACCTCCGCCGGCACCGCCGCGGGCCTGGACGCCTGCCTCCACCTGGTCCGGACCCGACTCGGATCGCACACCGCAGGCCAGGTCGCCAAGGAACTCGTCGTGGCCCCCCACCGCGGCGGTGGCCAGGCGCAGTACATCGACGGCCCCCGCCCTTCGCGGACCACCGCCGAACCGATCTCCAGGGTCCTCGAATGGGCGCTCGAACACCTCGCCGAACCGATCGACGTCGACACCCTCGCCGGCGTCGCCCGTATGAGCAGGCGCACCTTCATCCGCGCCTTCACCGCCACCAACGGCACGACCCCGGCCGCCTGGCTCCGTGAACAACGCCTCAACGAAACCCGCCGGCTTCTGGAGACCACCGACCTGCCGATCGAACAGGCCGCCGCCAGGTGCGGACTGCACAACGCGGCCACGTTCCGGAAGCACTTCCGGACCTCCTTCGGGATGACACCCTCGGAGTACCGCCGCGACTACAGCACCCGGCACGGCGACTGACCCGGCACGGCCGGGAACGCGGGGCCGTGACCCCTGTGTCCGTTCGACCCCACCGCTATCGTGGCGATCGGACCAGAGCCGATCGAGGCTGCCTCAGAAGGACGCGACGGAGAGCCTGACGCACGATGACCGACCCGTACGATCCCCAGAACGTCTTCGCGAAGATCATCCGCGGCGAGGCGCCCGCCTACACGATCCATGAGGACGACGAGGTCCTCGCCTTCCTCGACGTGTTCCCCCAGTCCTACGGTCACGCCCTCGTGATCCCGAAGACCGGGCAGCCCCGGACCCTCCTGGACGCCACACCGGCACAACTCGCCACGCTCATCCAGAAGGTGCAGCGGGTCGCGCGGGCGATCGCCGACGAGCTCGAACCCGACGGCATCCAGATCATCCAGTTCAACGAGGCCGCGGCCGGGCAGACCGTGTTCCATCTGCACTTCCACGTCATTCCCCGATACGAGGGCGAGACCCTCGAACTCCACGCCGCCGTCCGGGCGGACGACAGCCGGCTCGAAGCGCTCCAGCGGCGGCTGCGGGACCGGATGGACGCGGGACCGCAGGCTCCGTCCGCCTCCTGAGCGGCTTCGGAGGGCCGGTCCTTCTCCCTCCTCGCACGCGTGACGCCGGTGCGGCGTGGCACGCGTGCGAGGGGGGTCACCGCTGGTGGAGGGGCCGGGTCAGCTGGCGAAGTGGTCGCCCGCCACGACACTGCTGGCGTGGTGGTCGTCGGCGTGCGCGGGGGCTCCGAGCACGAGGGCGGTGACGGCGGCGAGGGCTGCGGTGGCGATCAGTCGGCGGATCATGTGTGTCTCCCAGGACGGGTCAACAGGTCCCTTCGAGCATGGCAAGCCTCCCCGGAACTGTCGTTGGCCCCGAGTCGCCGTCTTCTTGATCCTCGGTCGACTGTTCCGGGACGGGTCCGGGGGAGGGCGAGGCGCTTTCCTCGCCGGAACGGTCACGGAGGTCGCCGAACCGGGACCGGGGGTGTCGGGAAGGGGCCGGCCCGGGGCCCGCCGGTCCCGTTCCTGGTCGCGGTTCCCCTCGTCCGGCCCGGCCCGGTGCAGGCGCCGCGAGGTCAGGACGCCCCATGCGAGTCGGCGAAACCGGTGAGCAGTGCGTCAGACCACCCTCGGGCTCCGCGTGGAGGCCTCCGTCGTCCCCTCCCGGCTCATCCCGTCCGCTTTCCGGAGGGGGAGGCCCAGCAGGGCGGCGACCCTGGCGGCGAGGTCCGGCCCGCCGTCGGCGTGGACCGTCGTGATGCCCAGCTCCCGGGCCGGAGGCAGGTTGTCGGGGTTGTCGTCCACGAACACGCACGCGCTGCCGTCCAGGCCCAGGCGCTCCAACGTGCGTCGGTAGATCTCGGGGTCGGGCTTGGCGACCCCCTCGACCTCCGACAGCACCGTCACGTCGAACAGCCCGTTCACCCCGAGCGTCTCGTAGGGGTCGTACGGGTCCAGACCGAAGCTGTTGGACAGCAGGGCGACCTTCAGCCCCGCGCGGCGGGCGGTGCGGGCCAGGGCGATCATGGCGGCGTCGGAACCGACCCCGGCCCAGGCCCGTCCCATGAGGTCCTCGTGATCGGCGACGCCCAGCAGCGCCGCGGTGCGCCGGTTCCACTCGCACTGGGAGAGCCGGCCGGCCTCCAGGTCCAGGTAGAGCCGACGGCCCTCGGGGTGATGGGTCAGCGTCGTCCCCCACGCACGGGGATGCAGCCCCTGGGCCACGCACCAGCCCTGCACGGACGCGCGCACGTTCGCGGTGAGCACGCCGACGAAGTCCAGGACGAGCCCCCGGTAGGGGCCGGGAGGGGGAGGGGAGGAGGTCACGGTTCACCTTCGCTGTCGGAACGGCGGGGTACGGACGGGCGGACACGGGCCTGTGGCCGTGGGGCCGGGCTTCCGGAGGCCTGCCGCCGCTTCGGGACGGGGCCGCCCGCCCTCGCCGTCCGGCTCGAAGTGGCGGCCCGAGTGATACCTCCTCGCGCGTGTCCTCGAAGGACAGTAGCCCGCCGGGCGCCGTGGGTCCCCGGCGATGACCGGACCCGGTCATTCCGGGCATTCCAGGTTCCCCGGTGCCGGGACGGTCGACCACGGAGCCGCGGAATCCTCCGCTGCCGGACGGCCCGCGCCGTGAGCAGCCTCCGCGTCGACCGGTCCGCCGGCCGTCCCGGGCGTCCGCGTCCGAAGGGCGGCCCCGGGGCGACGTGCGGTGAAGGCCCGCTGAAAGCACCGTCGGTGACCCTGGTGGTACGTGGAGCCACCGGCTGACGGGGCCGGTGGCGGAGCCGAGCGAAGGACGGACACGGTGATCGAGTCGGAGTTCAACACCGACGAACTGCCCGCCGCGGACCGCTTCGAGGCGTGGCGCCGGATCATGGCCACGTCCCCGACCCCCATGGATGCCACGAGCGACCGGCTCGCGGACTTCCGGGTCCACCAGCGGGACCTGCACCTGGAGGACGCACGCGTGTGGAAGATGGGGTTCCGGGCCCTGACCGCGCGGAGGACGGCACGGTTGATCCGGGTCTCCGACCCGGAGGCGTACAACATCTGCCTGGTGCGGAGCGGCACGATGGAACGCGACTGGGACCGGGGCAGGGCCGCGTACGGCCCCGACGAGATCCACGTGAACGACTCCTCCACGCCGTACGACATCCAGGCGCCGGGCGACAAGGGGCTCGTCGTGAGCGCGGGCGTCGACATCCCCAAGCACCTGCTGACCCTGCCCCGGAGCAGGGCCGACCGGGTCACCGGGCTCCGGATCTCGGGGCGGGAGGGGTTCGGAGCCCTGCTCACCGGCTTCGTCCACCAGCTGACCGAGAACCCCGGAACCTACTCCCCGGGCGACGATCCCCGACTGGCCCTGATCCTGGGCGACCTCGTGTCGGCCCTGTTCGCGCACACCCTGGAGGCGGAGGACGCCCTGGTCCCGGAGAGCCGCGGCCGGAGCCTGCTGCTGCGCATCCGGGCCTTCGTCCTGGAGCACCTCCACGACCCGCGGCTGACACCGGCGGCGATCGCCGCCGCGCACCACATCTCCACCAGCTACCTGCACCGCCTCTTCCAGGAGGGCGACACCACCGTCGCCGCCTGGATCCGGGAACAGCGCCTGGAACGCGCCTGCCGGGACCTGGCCGACCCCGCCCTGGCGGCGGTCCCGATCCACAGCATCGCGGCGCGCTGGGGTTTCGACCACGCCGCCGCGTTCAGCCGGACCTTCCGAGCCGCCTACGGGATCCCCCCGCGTGACTACCGCTTGCAGGCGAGGCCCGGTCGGCGCGGCGGGCACGCGACGGAGGACGGGCGTCCCGGCACTGTGCCTCCGCCCCACGGCCCGGAGGGGACGCAGCGGTCGGGCACGGCCCCGGCCGCGCGGCTTCACGTGGTGGACCACCCGGTCCGGGAACAGCGGGAGGGACCCGGAGGGGTTCAGCGAGCCCGGGGCCGTACCGTCCGGCGTTCGCCACGGGTGTCACGGGGAGAGGCCCCGTAGCTCTCACGGTAGGCCCGGCTGAAGACGGACGCGCTGGAGAACCCCCACTTCTCGGCGATACGGTGGATCGGCACCGGGTCAAGGTCCGGGTTCTCCAGGTCGGCACGGGCGTTCGCCAGGCGCTGTTCCCGGATCCACGCGCCGACGCTGGTGCCCTCGTCGCTGAAGAGCCGGTGCAGGTAGGCGACCGAGATGTGGTGGGCCCGGGCCACGGTGCGCGGTGTCAGGGACGGATCTCCCAGCCTGCTCCTGATGAAGTTCCTGGCGCTCATGCGCAGGGTTCTCGCCCGGCTCTCGGGAGGGAGCCGGTCCTCCGCCTCCAACGCGTGGGCGAACAGGCCCGAGACGAGGTCGCACACGACGGTGGAGAGGTGGTCGCCGTCCGAGGGACGGTAGGAGGCGCTGTCCTGCGCCAGCTGGGTGAGGAACCGGCGCAGGAGGGCGCCGTAGCCGTCGGCGGCGGAGAGCTTGGCTCCCACCAGGGGTTCCACGCTGCGCCCGGGGATCGCCAGTCTCCTCTTGGGGATCTCCAGGCCGATGCCCACCTGTCGGGGAAGCCCTGCCGCGGCTCGGATCCGGAAGGGGACCGAGGTGTCGACCACGTTGATCTCGTTCCCGCGGACGTCGCTGGAGCGGCCCTCGGACTCCACCTCGAGCCGACCGGTGGTCACGAGGCTGAGGTGGTAGCACTCGGGGTCCGAGGCCCGGATGAGCCGCGGGATCCTCTCGAAGGTCACCGGCTGGAAGGCCGTCGGCCACACCATGACGTCGGACAGCTCCATCATGTGCTGGTAGGCGAGGAAGTCGTCGGTGCGGTCGCTGGTGAGGCGGACGGGGACGTGCGTCATGCCGATGCAGTCCTGCCAGTAGCCGAACCGGTCAGCGGGTGGAAGGCCCCGTGTGTGGAACACTTTCTCGATCACAGAGAGATGTCCTGGGTCTCACGGATTCTGCTTTCGAGGAATGGTACGTCGGCTCGACGAGCGGCCGTCAAGGATTTCTTCCACCGAACGCCGTGAAGGGAAATCACTTTTCACACCGGGCGGTTGCCGCCCCTCGGGCAACCTTCGGGAAGGGAAGTGCGCGTTGTTCGGCGGTAGAAAATCCCGTGCCCGCGGACGCGTGTTCCGGCGTCGCCGGTGCGGCGTCCGGGGCTACGGGCAGAGAACGCCGTCCGAGGGGCGCTGCGGTTCCGGGGCTGCCTGTGCGGTGGCGGGCCCGTGCCGGGCGATCACGCTGCGGGCGGCGTCGGGTTCGGCGTCCTTCGCCCGAGCGAACTGGGCGAAGTCCTCCGGCTGGGAGTCGATGACCTCCCGCCGGATTCCCTCCTCCACCCCGGACCACACCTTCACGAGACCGGTCTCCTCCTTGCCCAGAGTCCCGTGCCCAGGCGCTGTCGCGGACAGCGAGCCGGGCCCGTCCCACCGGTTCCCCACGCGCGCGGACCCGGCGCGCGTGCGCCGGGTCCGCCCGGTGCGGGGCCCGTGGGGGCTGGGACCGGATCAGTGCACGTAGGGCCATCCGGAGGAGTCCCAGCCGAGCCAGTTCAGGCCCAGCAGCGCCGTGCCGTTGTCGTCGTAGTAGTGGTAGGCCAGGATGTCGCTGTCGGTGTCGGCGAAGACGTCCTGGTGGCCGGGTCCGTGGATGCTGCCGTGGCCGGACAGGACCTCCGTGCCCCCGCCCGCGAGCATGGCGGTGCCGTTGCGGTCGACGTAGGGGCCCGTGATGCTGCTGGAACGGCCGACCATGATCCGGTAGGTGCTCGCGGCCCCCTGGCAGCACGTGTCGAAGGAGACGAACAGGTAGTACCGGCCGCCGCGGTAGAAGATGGTCGGGGCCTCGATGGCGCCCCCGCCGCGTCCGGCGATCGAGTACAGGGTGCCGTCGTGGCGCTTGCCGGTCGCCGGGTCGATGCGCACCATCTTGAGCCCCGACCAGAACGAGCCGAACGCCATCCACCAGCGCCCCTGGGCGTCCACCTGCAGGTGGGGGTCGATGGCGTTGAAGTCGTCGGAGGTGAACGACTCCACGACCAGGCCCTCGTTGTTCCAGGTTCCGGAGTTTCCGCTGGTGCTGGTCGCCAGGAAGATCGCCGACCGGTTGGAGCCGAAGGTCGAGGCGGAGTAGTAGAGGTAGTAGCGCCCGTCGGCGTAGGACAGGTGTGGGGCCCACAGGTTGCGGTCGCCGCCCGTGTAGGGGGTGGTCCACGGTGCGCCCGAGGGGAAGACCACGCCGGCGTTGCTGAAGGCGGTCCGGTCGGTCGAGGTCTTCAGGCCCACGCCGTGGGCGGTGTGGGCGACCAGGTAGCCGCCGCCGGGCCGCTTGACGAAGGACGGGTCGTGCACCCTGACGTCGCCGGTCACGAGGCCGGGGCCCGGGTAATCGGCGGCCGCGGCGTGTCGGGGGAGGGCCGCGTCGGCGATGCCCGGGACCGCTGCCAGCGCTCCCGTGGCCAGGGCGGCGCCCAGCATTCTGCGGCGGGAGAGGAACGGGGAAGGGGTGAGCGGGTTTTCCTTCATGGGGGAGACTCCTCGGTGTCGGTGCCTGTCCTGGCCGACATGGGTGGAGGGGGCGCCGACGCGGTCGCCCGCCCGCGCTGCGGCGGAGCCGTGCCCGCCGCAGGTCGCGGAGGGGGACGGCTGCCCGGGCGCAGGGGTGGAGCCCGGGGGGCCGAGGATGTGAGCGTTCACAATGTGAGCGCTCACAATGCGGGCGGCGAAAGCGTCGTGCATGGGGGGTCCGTCAGTGGGGGCGGGAGGCGGGGGACCGCCGGACACCGCACACCCCGATCCGACTCGGCCGTCCCGGTCCCGTGGTTCACCGGGCAGGGGGCGGCGGTTCGGTGGGGGCGTCGGTGGATGTGGTTCGTTGTTACGAACACGCTTCGTAATTGTTCGGTCATCGTAAGATGGCGCCCCTGCAGCGTCAACCCTCCTTCGCGTACCGTCCTGGGCGGCCGGTCCGCGGTGTGTGCGCCGGGCGGGAGCCGGCCCTCCCCCCGGAGACGGGCAGCGGCCCGGCCGCCCGCGCGGTCCCCGGAGGCCGAGGACGTGGAAGCCCCGGCCCTTCCCCGCGATACGTGTGTACCGACCAGGTGCGACTCGTAGACTGCGGACACCCCTGGCGAACCGCGCGCCCTCTCTGGAGCCGACCGGTGACGATCACCGACGAACTCATCTCGACCACGCTGGCCGTCTACCTCGGGCAGCGCCCCGACGAGGCCGGGGCGCTCGCCGAACCGGTGCGGCTGCTGCGCCGGGGCAGGGATTTCGCCTCGCGGCGCACCTTTCCCATGCACGTCACCGTGGGCGCGCTCCTGGTCCACCGGGAGGCCGGGATCCTGCTCGTCCGGCACCGGGCGTACGGGCTGCTGCTGCAACCCGGAGGACACCTCGACCCCGGGGACACCGCACTGGCCGGTGCGGCCCTGCGTGAACTGGTGGAGGAGACCGGCGTCGAGGCCGGCACGGTGTCCCTCTCCTCGCGGGTCCCGGCCTACGTCGAGTTCGGCCGGGTTCCGGCACGGCCGGACAAGGACGAGCCGGACCACTGCCACCTCGACTTCGGCTACGCGTTCACGACCGCCCGTGCCGAGATCGGGCGCGTCCAGGAGTCCGAGGTCACCGGTGCGGACTGGTACCCCCTGCCGCTGGCCGAACGTCTCGTCGGGCCCCGCGTCGCACGTGCTGCGGGTCCGTCGGGTCGGATCGACTGACGGAGCCCCCGGTACGCTCCCGGTCCCACGCCGGCGCCGGAGTCATGGGCAATATGCGGAAACGACCGGACCGGCGGGCCGAAGCCCTCTAAAGTTCTCCCATGAACAGCCCGGACGAGGTGTCCCTGACCTGGCACTCCGACGAGCGACCACCTGCTGACCTGCCCGTTCGACAGGTCTACGGATGGGTGCTCGACGCCCGCGCCCGCGTGGTGCTCCTGCGCGACCTCGGCAGATGGAACCTGCCAGGGGGAAAGCCCGAACCCCGAGACGGCGGCGACCTGGCCGCGACGCTGCGCCGGGAGGTGTGGGAAGAGGTCCAGGTCACCCTGGCCGACCCGGTCTATCTCGGCTACCAGAGCGTGCACGGGCCCGGAGCCCCCTTCGCGCAGGTGAGGATGGCCGCCCGCCTGCACCGCCTGGCCGAGCGCGCACCCGATCCCGACCCCGCCAAGAACCGGATCCACGAACGCCACCTGCTCCCTCTGGACAAGGCGTTGGAGCTGCTCGACTGGGGGCCTTCGGTCCTTCCCCAGGTCGCACACCTGGCCCGCGTGGCGGCCGAACGCTGGGTGCTCGACCTCGGCGTCAGCCCCGTGGCGTGAGCCGGGTGCGTGCCCGCAGCGGCTCGTGCGCCCGGGGACGGCGGCGTCCACCGCGGACCCGGCCAGGGGAGGTTCCACCCGTGAGCGTCACGGACCGCCGCCTCCCGGCGGCGGGGCACGCGCACGCGGTGCTGCCGACGGCTTCCCCGAACCGCCGGTGGGCCGGGCCCTGGACGGTGACCGCGCTCGGGGGAGAACGACACGCCCCGAGGAGCATTCCGTGAGCCGATCCTGGCCGGAGCTGTTGTCCGCGCTGCTGCGCGGACAGGACCTGAGCGCGGCCGACACCCGGTGGGCGATGGGCCGGGTCATGGACGGGGCGGCCGACCCCGTCGAGCTGGCCGGGTTCCTGGTCGCGCTCCGGGCGAAGGGCGAGTCCGCCGCCGAGATGGCGGGCCTGCTCGACGCCCTCATGGAACGTGTCGTGCCCCTGCCGGTGGACGGCACCGCGGTCGTCGACATCGTCGGCACCGGCGGCGACGGGGCCCACACCGTGAACGTGTCCACCATGGCCGCGATCGTGCTCGCCGCGACCGGTGTCCGCGTGGTCAAGCACGGCGGCCGTTCGGTCTCCTCCCGGGCGGGTTCCGCGGACGTGCTCGAAGCGCTGGGCATCCCGCTGGACCTGGGCCCCGACCAGGTCGCCCGGTGCGTCGACGAGGTCGGCATCGGGTTCACCTTCGCCCCCGTCTTCCATCGGGGCCTGCACCACGCGGCCCCGGTGCGCAGAAGGCTGGGGGTGCCCACGGCCGTCAACCACCTGGCCCCGCTCACCAACCCGGCCCTCCCCTCCACCTCCCTGGTGGGCTGCTCCGACACCCGCCTGGCCCCCGTGCTGGCCCGGGTCCTGGCCGACCGGGGCGCCACCGCCCTGGTGGTGCACGGTGACGACGGGGTGGACGAGATCACCACCGCGGCGACCACCCGGGTGTGGGCGGTCGCCGACGGCCGGGTGGAGCGGATGCGGCTGGACACGGCCGGGCACGGACTGGCCCGCTGCGGCCCCGATGCCCTGCGGGGAGGGGACGCCGTCTTCAACGCCGGTGTGGTGCGGCGGGTCCTGGAGGGGGAGCGGGGGCCGGTCCGGGACGTCGTCCTGGCCAACGCCGCCGGCGCCCTGGCCGCCGACCGGGGATGGGAGCACGGTCTGGACGCGGCGTTCGCCGACGCCCTGGCGACGGTCGCCCAGGCCGTGGACTCCGGCGCCGCCGGCACGCTGCTGCGGGACTGGGTCGACCTGGCCCGATCCCTGTCCGTGCCGTAGAGACCTCTACCGCGCCGCGGCGACCGCCACCCGCATCAGCTCCCGGAACGGTGCGGGCGCCGAGGCTTCTGCGCCCAGGCGCGCGGTGCGGGCCAGCACGGCGTCGACACGTCCTGAACGGACCTGTCCCACCAGGGGGACCACCGCTGTGGTCAGCACCTCCTGGGCGGCCGCCCATGCCCTCAGGCGCACCAGGGCGTGCAGTTGGTGGACCGCGTAGATCAGCGGCCCCCGCGGATGGTGGGGCGGACAGTGCTCCCGAGCCGACGCGAACAGCTCCTGCGCCCTGTCCCACCGGCCGTCGTCGACGTGGATCATGGCCTCGTGGCAGGTCAGCTCACTGTCGACGATCCACCATGTCCAGGGCGGGTCGTGGTCGCCGGCGCCCTCCCGGAAGCGGGAGCGGGCCCGGCGCAGAGTGGCCAGGGCACGGACCGGTGTGTTGCTCTGCCCGTGGGCCCGCGCCAGACGCAGCTCGAACAGGCAGGCCAGCCGAGGGGAGAGCTTCTGGTCCAGGACGTGCTCGCACACCTGGTGCGCCTGGGACGGCCGGTGTTCGTGGGCGTCGTGCATCGCGAGCTGGGACAGGGCGAACAGCTCGCCGCCACGGTCACCGCCCGCCCGTGCGGTCACGATCGAAGCGCTGGTCAACCTACGGGCCAGCACGTGTTCATCGGCGTCGAAGGCCAGCCACCCGGCCACCTGCAACGCCTCCGCGGCGGCCGAGACCACGTCCGGTGAGGCGCCGGACCGGGCAGCGGTGCGGGCGGTGCGCGCCGCGCGCACCGCTGCGGGGACCAGGTCCGTTCCGCCCTGGGTCCCGTCCAGGGACACCAGGTGGGCGCTGGTCGCCCGGATACGGTCCGCCTCGACGCGCTTCGCCCGTGCGCCGACGGCCAGATCCTCCGGATGCACGTCCAACACCCGGGCCAGCGGCAGCAGGTGGCGCTCACCGGGCCCGTACCGGCCCGCCTCCCAGTCGCGGATACGCCGCACCAGGCTCCGGGGGGTCTCGGCGGCTCCCCGGCCGACCGCGTACGCCGTCTCCTGGGCCAGACGCAGCGGGTCCCACCCGCGGACGGTGCGGGCGGTGCGCAGGTTCCGCGACCACACCGGGTGTTCCGATGAAGAATCCATGACGTCATCGTCCCCACCGCGCGCGCCGGCCACGCGGCCCGCGGGCACCGACCGGAACCGGCCGGGGGCAGGGGGCGGACCCGCACACGAGTTCCCGGACGCCGCACGCCCAAGATCGCCAAAACCCCGCGCGGGGGATCACCACTGGTCAGCCTGCCGGTGTGACGACTTCCGACACCTCCGCCCCTGCCCCGGACGCCCCTGCCCCGGACACCGACCGCGCCGACGAGATGCGCGAGCGGTTGATCACCCGGCTGCAAGCCGTCAAGGCCCTGCGCACCGAGCCGGTGGTCCGGGCGGTGCGCACCGTGCCACGCCACCTGTTCGCCCCCGAATTCCCACTGGGGGAGGTGTACGACCTGACGACGGTGCTGCGCACCCGCTTCACCGACGACGGGGCCGCGACCAGCTCCGTCTCGGCGACCTGGGTGCAGACCCTGATGCTGGAGCGCGCCGCCATCCGGCCCGGCATGCGGGTCCTGGAGGTGGGCAGCGGCGGCTACAACGCCGCGCTCATCGCCGAGATGGTCGGCCCCACCGGGGCGGTGACCTCCATCGACATCGACCCCGCGGTCATCGACCGCGCCCGAACCCACCCGACCCGGACCGGATACGCGGACCGGGTGGAGCTGGTCGTCGGGGACGCCGAACACGGCTGCTCCGACGGCGCTCCCTACAATCGGATCGTCGTCACCGTCGCCGCCACCGACCTGCCCCCGGCCTGGATCCACCAGCTCGTCGAGGGCGGACGGCTCGTACTCCCGCTGGGGGTGCGGGGCTTCCAGCGCATCTACGCCTTCACCCGCCACGGCCGACTGCTCCTGGGCGAGACCGGCAACCACGCGGGGTTCGTCCCCATGCAGGGCCTGGGCGCTCCCGCCTCCGCCACCGTGCCGGTCACCGACACGGTCGGACTGACCACCGACGCCGACCCCGTGCCCGCGCCGGAGAACCTGCCCGGGGTGTTCGCCCTGCCCGCACACGAGCGGTTCACCGGGGTCCGCATCGGCGGCACGGAGCCCTTCAGCACCCTGCAGATGTGGATGGCGACCCGACTGCCCCACTTCGCCACCCTGACCGGCACCGTCGACGACTTCCCCCACAAGCCCATGACCCGCGACCTGACCCCGGCGATGTGGGACGGCACTTCTCTCGCCTACTTGTTGTCTCCGGCCATGCCCCAGAACCCCTCTCGGTGCGAGTTCGTCGCCTGCGGCCACGGGCCCGGCGCCGCCGACATGGTGACCCTTCTGGCCGACCATGCCCGCCGGTGGGAGCGCGGGCACCGCGGCGGGCCCGGCCCCCGGTTCCTGGCCCACCCGGCCCTTCCACCCGCCGACGGGGTGGTCCGCACCCGCCACACCCGCCTGCTGGCCCTGTGGGACCAGGAGGAGGAGAACCACGGCCTGGACTGGCCTGCCGACCCCGGCCCGTGATCCCTGCCGGAGAGAGTGTCAACTTCGGGACACCGGACCGTCCCCGCCTGCCGGCCGTCCCTCCCCGAGACCGCTCTCGGTGAGGATCCGGTCCAGGCTTTGCCGGAGGGTGCTGTGCTTGCCGATCACCGCCTCCGTCCCGCCGGGCAGCAGGTCGCGCGGGCGCCACCAGGCACGCATCTCGCTCTCGCCGAACTCGGCAGCCGTGGGCCGGGTCGCGTGCCGCCGCAGCGTGGTGGCGAAGGGAATGTCCAAGTAGTAGCAGCGCGAGAGCCCCCGGTGCTCGTCGGCCAGGCGGGTGAGCACGGGCCCGTAGCGGTCGGCGTACAGGATCCCCTCGACCACCACGTGGAAGCCCGCGTCCAGGGCGTGGCGGGCCATCAGGTCGACGAGCCCGATGGCGGCCGCCCCGGGGACGTCCTTCTCCCGCAGGACGGTGCGGCGCACGTAGTCCTGCTCGATGAGCGCCAAACCGCGACCGTACGCCGCGCGCAGCCCGCGGGCGATCGTGCTCTTGCCCGAGCCGGAGTTGCCCCGGATCACCACCAGGCGTGTGTGCTCGCTTCCCGTAGAGGCCATGACCGCGACCCTACAGACCGCTCGTCCCGCCCGGTCCGGGCCCGACCTCAGCGTCCCCCTCGGGCGTTGAGCCCGGCGGCCCGGCGGATGAGGTGGTCGCGTTCGGCGAGGTTGGGCGCCTTGAGGGCGGCCTCGGCGTACAGCCGTGCCGCTGTCGCCGGGTCGCCGTCTCGCTCGTGGAGGTAGGCGGCCACCGTGCCGTGGCGGGGCAGTGAGTCGTCCAGGTCCGCGAGCGCCGCCAGGCCGGCGCGCGGACCGTCGGCCTCGCCCACGGCCACCGCGCGGTTGAGCCGCACGATCGGGCTGTCGGTCAGACGTACGAGTTCGTCGTACCACTCGACGACCTGCACCCAGTCGGTCTCCTGCGCGGTGGGCGCGTCGGCGTGCAGCGCCGCGATGGCGGCCTGGGCCTGGAACTCGCCCAGCCGGTCGCGGGCCAGGGCCGCCTGCAGGATCCGGACGCCCTCGGCGATCGAGGCGGTGTCCCACGAACCGCGGTCCTGCTCGGCGAGCGGCACCAGACTGCCGTCGGGCGCGGTCCGGGCGGCGCGCCGGGCGTGGTGGAGCAGCATGAGGGCGAGCAGTCCCGCCGCCTCCGGGTGGTCGACGGCCGGCGCGAGCCGGCGTGTGAGGCGGATGGCCTCGGCGGCGAGGTCGACGTCGCCGGGGCGGTCGAGGCGCACGTCGGAGACGGTGCGCTTGGCCCGGCTGATGCGCTGGGCCATGGTCGCCTCCGGCACCAGGTAGGCCCGGGCGATCTGGCGGGTGGTCAGCCCGCCGACGGCGCGCAGCGTGAGCGCGACGGCGGACGCCTGCGTCAGCGACGGGTGGGCGCACAGGAAGTAGAGCTGGAGGGTGTCGTCCACCGCGGGCGCGGGTCCCGGGGCCGGTTCCTCGTCGAGGAGGGCCTCGCGCCTCCGGCGGGCGGTGTCGGTCCGGGTCGCGTCGAGGAACCTGCGCCAGGCCACGGTGACCATCCACCCCTTGGGGTCGCGCGGCGGGTCGGAAGGCCAGGTGCGGACCGCCTCGACCAGCGCGTCCTGGACTGCGTCCTCGGCCGCCGCGAAGTCGGCTCCGCGGCGGACGAGGATCCCGAGCACGCCCGGCGTCAGGCTCCGCAGAAGGAGCTCGTCCACAGTGTCACTCCGTGATGGTGGGCGGGGCGGTCAGGAACGGGCGCACCTCGAGCCACTCGTGGATCGGCTCCCCGCCCGCCCCGGGGGCGGCCGACAGCTCCCCGGCCAGTTCGACGGCGCGCTCGTAGCTGTCGACGTCGATCACCATCCAGCCGGCGATGAGGTCCTTGGTCTCGGCGAACGGGCCGTCGGTGACGGGCGGGCGCCCCTCGCCGTCGTAGCGGACGAACGTCCCCTCGGGGGCGAGCGCCTGCCCGTCCACGAACTCGCCGCTCTCCTCGAGCCGGTCCGCGAAGTCCTGCATGTACTGCATGTGGGCCGAGATCTCCCCGGGCGTCCACCGGTCCATGGGCACGTCGTTGACCGCGGGCGGGGCGCCACGGTAGTGCTTGAGCAGCAGGTACTTGGCCGTCGTGCTTCTCCTCGGTGCTGGTGCGACCCATTGTGGTCGCGTTCACCACGGGGACGGAGCGGGCCACGTGTTCTCGACACGGTCTTCCGAACTTTTTCTGATTCCTCTCCATCGCCCGGCGCGGGCCGGCACGGACCGCGGTCCGAAGGGGCGGCGACCTTCCTGCTGTTCCTGCTCCCCGGCTTCATCGTCGCGGCCGACGACCTTCCGGCGCCGAGCGCGATCCCGTTCTCCATGGCCCTGATCGGCGTGATGGCGATGGCGACGGCCCTCCTCATCCCCGTGGTCGCCCGGAGGGCCGGCGTATCCGGGACCGGGGGCGGTGGCCGCGCCGAACCGAGCCGGAGGGAGGAGTGAGGGACCGCGGAGCCGACAGGGCCGCTCGTCGGTCGGGCGCGGTCACACGTGTGCGCTCAGGAACGGAAGGACGACATCGGCCATTTCGTCGGGTACTTCCTCCGCCAGATCGTGGCCGGCGTCGAAGACGTGTCCGGTGACGTCGTGGGCCATGAGCCGCATCTGGGACTCGTTGCGATCGCCGATGAACGCGGATCCGCCCAGTGCCAGGACCGGGATGTCCAGTTTCTTCTGTGCGGTCTGCCGATTCTGTTCGGCGTCGACGAGCATCGCCCGGTAGATCGAGAGCATCGCACGGATGCCGCCGGGCATGGAGTAGCAGCGCACGTATTCATCGACCGCGTCGGGGGTGGCGGTGTCGGGGCGGCTGCGCTCGGACTTGATCATGTAGGTGATCAGCTCGCGCTCGTGCCCGCTGATCAGCATCTCCGGCACGTCGGGCTGGAAGTAGAAGCCCAGGTGCCACAGGTGCATGCCGCTGGAGACGTTCTCTGGCGTGAGCGCTGTGTGGTCCTCGAAGCCGAAGCCGGGGAACAGGGCCTCGGCGAACACGAGAGCGGTGACGCGGTCGCGGTGGCGCGCGGCGAGCTGGTAGCCGATCACCGCACCCCAGTCCTCTCCCACCACCGCGTATGTCTCGTGTCCGAGGTGGGTCATCAGTCCGGCGATGTCGTCGCTCATCGTCGCGGAGTCGTAGCCGTCCGCCGGGCGGGCGGAGTCGCCGAGACCGCGCAGGTCGGGCACGACGACGGTGTGGTGGGGCGTCAGTTTCGGGACGAGGTGGCGCCAGTGGTAGCCCGTCTTGGGCACGCCGTGCAGCAGCACCACGGCGGGGCCGGCCCCGGCCGTCCGGTAGTGCAGGCTCGTTCCGTTGACGGCGGCACGGCCGGTACGGAGGTGCGTTCCGTCATGGTCGAACATCATGTTCTTCCTCTTCCCTGTGTGTGTACTGCGCGGTGCGGGTGTCAGAGGGCCCGGGGAGGGTCGGTGAGGACCACCAGGCGGCCCGGGCCGGCGCCGGCCCCGGCTCCCCGGGCAGCGGAGCCGCC
Organism: Nocardiopsis tropica; assembly: GCF_042660575.1. NCBI lineage: Bacteria > Bacillati > Actinomycetota > Actinomycetes > Streptosporangiales > Nocardiopsidaceae > Nocardiopsis > Nocardiopsis tropica. Next base: position 118,501 of record NZ_JBHSUF010000014.1, on the reverse strand, counting down.
GACCGGTCGTAGGGTGACGTTCTCCGGGTAGAGCCGGCCGAGCAGTGCCAGGGCGACGAGGTCGTTCTGCCCGGCGGCGTCCAGGGTCGTCTCGCCCGTTCGCGTCCACACCAGCCCCGGTGCGCTCAGCGCCGACCACACGGCCGTGGCGCGGGAGCCGGTGCCGGGGTGCGCGTCGCCCGCCGCGGGGGCCGGCCGGTGGGCGTAGCGGTGGCCGCGCAGGGCCTGGCCGAGATCGACGCGGACGGTGGCGCCTTCGCCGGTGACCTCGATGCGGGCGGTGCGGGTCCCGTCGACGGGCAGCCCGGTGACGGTGCGTGCGGTGAGCGGCCCCGGCGCGGGGGCTGCGGGCGGCAGGTCCTCGACGAGGGTGCGGGGTGCGGCGTAGTAGTCCTGTTCCTCGGCGACGTACGTGACGGGTTCGTCGGCGGCGGGGGAGGAGCGCCAGGTCAGCAGGTGCCGGGGCGCGGTCAGGGGCGGACGGTCGAGGACGGCGGGCAGGGCGGTGCCGCCGCCCGCCTCGAAGCCGTAGCCGGCGGGGCCGCCGGTGCCGGTGACGGCATGGCGGGCGAAGGCCACGATGCTGGGATGCCGGATCTGCCGGACCAGCAGTTCGGTGAGGAAGGCGTCGCGGGCCGGTTCGGTGTGCCGCAGTCCGGTCGGGGTGGTCAGGAGCGGCACGTCCTGCCAGTTGGTGAAGGGCAGGAGGGCGTCGCGGAGCAGGACGACCTGGTGCAGCCACTCGTTGTAGAGCTGCATGGCGACGGGCCCGCCGCGCGGGCCGCGGAGCAGGAGGCCGGCCGCGGGAGCGGTGAGCAGGTGGCCGTAGCAGTGGCTGCGCACGACCAGCGGTCCGGCGGGCAGCGGTACCGGGTCGGTGAGCAGCCTCTCCAGGGCCGCGGCGGACCAGGAGGCCAGCTCCCGGCCGATCGTCTCGGCCTGGGCGCCCAGTTCACGTACTGCCGAGGCGCTGTCCGGGCCGACGGCCAGCGGTAGGGAGGTCTCTCTGGTGCCGAGGGCGAGCGTCGCACGGATCTGGGCCTCCAGGACCGGGCGGTCGGCTCCGGTGAGGCCGCCGGCGTCGATGACGCCCTGCAGCAGCGGTTCGGTGGCGGTGAGGAGGTCGCGGGCGGTCAGGGCGGCGCCGTCCGCGGGAAGGGTGTTCCAGCGGCTGCCGCCGAGAGGGGGCGCGCTCGGGGTGGGGGCAGGGGACATGGGTCCTCCTCGGTTGTCGGTGGCGCGGGATCGGCGGTCGCGTGCTCGCGGTCTCCGGCGCCTTTCTTGATCGTCCGATACAGATTCAGGGCATGAAGCAGTCAGTCGAGGGAGGCCAGTGCGACCTCCACGAGGGGCTCGAGGGCGCCGGCGTCCGGCGTGACCTTGGCGGAGACCAGCAGTCCGTTGAGGAAGGTGATGAGGAAGGCGGCGAGGGTGTGCGGGTCGTGCCGCGCCGAGATCTCGCCCCGCTCCGCCGCGACCGTCAGCACCTCGGCCAGTGCCTCCCGGCTCGCGTCCTGCACGTCCCGCACGATGCGCCGGACGGACGGCTCCTCGGGCAGGCGCTCGCAGGCGGCGTTGACCATCAGGCAGCCCCTGCCGTCGTGCTCCACGGCGATGCGCACCCGTTCCGCCAGCAGCCCCCGGACCGCCGAGCGGACGTCCGCTCCCTCCTCCAGGCTGCGCAGGGCGGCCGCCGCGAGGGTGGAGCGGTAGTGCTCCAGTGCGGCCCGGTACAGGCCGTGCTTGTCGCCGAAAGCGGCGTACAGGGATCCCTGGCCGACCCCCAGGTGCCGGGTCAGGTCGCGTACCGAGGTCGCCTCGTAGCCGCGCGTCCAGAACAGCTCCATGGCGCGGCCCACGGCCGCCTCGGTGTCGAACTCACGGGTTCTTGCCATGGCCCCACCGTAACCTATCTGGATCGTACGATCAAGAAAGGGGGCCGGGGTCCGTCCCGGCAGTGCGGCGCGGCGTGGGTGGCCTCGCGGTCGTGTCCGGGCCCGGCCTGCCCTGACGGCTGCCCGGCAGGCGATCGACGGGCCGGTACCCGTGGAGCCCGGACAGGGGCGACCGGTCATTCCGGGCCGCGAGCCACGTGTCCGCTCCCACGCAACCCGGCGACTGCCCGGCGTTCCGCGCCGACCGGCGCCGGAGCACGGAAGAGGGGAGGGCGCCTCCGGTCGGGACCGGGGCGCCCTCCCGTGTCCGGGTGCGGCCGTGGGCGGAGGCTCAGCCGTTCTCCTTGGTGATGCGTTCGACGAGCAACCTCTTGCCCTGGTCGCCGGCCTTCTGGTTGTTCTCCTGGATCCTCCGGAACCAGCGGGCGAGCTCCTCGTCGCCCTGGCGCTCGGCGTCCTTGATGTAGCCGTCCAGGCGCCACACGTTCTCCAGCGACTGGTGCACGGCCCAGACCAGGTTGTAGTTCTTGTCCTTGAGCGGGCTCTCCGGCTCGGCCATGACGACCTCCTCGGTCTCGCGGTTTCTTCGGCCAGGACCCCACTGCCCTGACCCCCCGGGAGGTACACACCGCCGCGTGCGACGACCGCGGAACCCCGCCCCCGCCCTGCTCCGGTGCGTACGGGCCCCGGGCGCGGCTGCGGAAACCCCCTCGAAGGCGGAGCCCATGACGGGCGGCAGCCGAACGGCTGCCCCGGAGCCGCGCCGGGCCGGTGCCCGTCGTGGCGGCTCCGTCTCCATGCCGACGGGGTCGGAGGTGATCGCCAGGGTTTCCCGGCGTGTGTCTCCCGTCGGGGGAGGCGTGTCCTGTACGGCGGTGCCTCCCGGCCGGCAGGCGCGGGCGCTGTGGGTCCCGCCCCGCCTCTTCCCGTGGCGGTCCTCAGGCGGCCGTGTCCATGCCCAGGTCCTTGCGCAGCTGGTCCAGGGTCGTCCGCAGGAGGCGGGAGATGTGCATCTGGGAGTAGCCCAGCCGTTCGGCGATCTCGGTCTGGGTGTGGTCGTGGAAGTAGCGCAGCATGAGGATGTGGCGTTCGCGCTCGGGAAGGCGTGCCAGGGCGGGTTTGAGGGCCTCGCGGTCCACCACCAGGTCCAGGAGGTGGTCCTCACAGCCCAGGTGCTCCTCCAGGGAGGGCGTGACCTCCCCGTCGGACTCGGAGCCGTCGGGGGCGTCCAGCGACAGGGCCCGGTAGAGGTCGGAGACCTGGCGGACCTCGTCCAGCTGCTCGCGGGTCATCCCCAGCCTGCTCGCGAGTTCGTCGCCGGTGGGCGTGCGCCCCAGTTCCTGCGTCATCTCCTGCCGGGCCTGGTGCAGGCGGATCCGGTTCTCCTGGGCCGACCGGGGCACCCGCATGGCCCAGGTGTGGTCGCGGAAGTGGCGCTTGACCTCGCCGGAAGCGGTCGGCATCAGGTAGCCCAGAAAGGGCACGCCCCGGTCGGGGTCGAAGCCGCGGATGGCCTTGCACAGGCCCACCATCGCCGTCTGGTACAGGTCCTCCACCGGTTCCCCGCGGCCCCCGTAGCGGTGCGCGATCCGCTTCATGGCCGGCGCGTAGTGGGACACGACCCGATCCCTGAGCGTGCACGCCCGTGGGTCGTCCTCGTCGAGGGCCTTGAGCTGTCGCAGGAGGGCTTCGCCCGGATCCTGTTCGCCCGGTCCCGGGCGGCGCGGCGCCGGGATCAGGGGTCTGTTGTCGGAGGAGGAGCGGGCTGGGAGCGCGTCGGTATCGGTGACGGACAAGAGGGACCCCCTGAAAGTTCGCCTTGTATGTCACTGCCGCGACGGCAGAGCACCGGCATTTCGAGTGCCGTCTCCATCCTTCCCTCAGGAAGGGGACTAAAATGTATAGAGGTAACTTTTAGTATTAAATTGCCATAAATAAGACATTTGACGCAGGGGTCACGAGAGCGGGCGGCCGACGTGCCCGAGGCGCTCCCCCAGGCCTGCGAGGGCACGTCGGCGGCCTCCCGCTCCCGGCGACGGCGTCGCGCGCCGTCCCTCATCCCCTGCCACGAGAACCATGGCTCAAACACGCCCCTTCCGGCACACGGCGAGAAACCGTTCCGCTCCGGCGGGGGAGGGGCTGTGCGCCCACGCGGGCCGGGCCTGGTCGCCGGATCGTCGAACAGTTCCCCGGGCGCCTCCGGACGACGGCAGCCCCCGGCCGTACGGCCGGGGGCTGCGACGGGACACCCCCGGCGCGTCACGCCCGGAAGGGCGCCGGGGGCGCCGGTCCCCGGGGGTGCTCCCGGCGTCCCGGCGTGTGGTCGCCGCGGTGGTCTCCCGGTTCGCCCCGGGCCAGGCTCCGGCGCCTCCCGAGGCGGGCGCAGTCGCTCAGAGGGCTCCCCGGTCGGGCGCCCGCCGCCCGTCTGCGCCCGCCGACCGGGGCGGGCGGCCCCTCAGGGGTGCAGGACGATCTTCCCCACGTGCCCCCGGCGGGCGAGTTCCTCCTGGGCGCGGGCGGCCCGGTCCAGCGGGAACGCCGCGGCGATCACGGGTCGGATCGCGGCCCGGCGGGCCAGGTCCATGAGGAGGTCGAAGTGCGTGGGCGTGTGCATGGCCGAGCCGATCAGCTGCGCGTTGTGCAGGTAGAGGCGGCGCACGTCGAAGGACGCGTCGTACCCGCCGAGCGCCCCGGCGACGACCCACCGGCCGCCCTCGCGCAGGAGCGGAAGCCCCTCGTTCAGCAGGTCCCCGGCGATCACGTCGAGTGCGACGTCGATGCCCTCCGGGGCGGCGGCGCGGACCTGCCCGACGACGTCCCGGGCGCGGTCGACGACCTCGTGCGCGCCCGCCTTGCGCACCGCGCCGATCTTGGACCCGCTGCTGACGGCGACCACCCTCGCGCCGCGCGCCCGGGCGATCTGGATCAGCGCGAGACCGACGCCGCCGGAGGCCCCCGACACCAGGACGGTCTCCCCCTCCCGCATCCGGCCCCGCTCGATCATGCCCAGGGCCGTGCCGTAGGCGGTCGGCAGCGCCGCGAGCTGGTCGTCCGTGAGCGGGGACTCCGTCACGTCGTGGGCCTGCTCCGCCGGTGCGGTCACGTACTCGGCGTAGCCCCCGTCGCGCTCGCTCCCCATCAGGCCGACCGGGTTCGCGTCCGACCCCCCGGTGTCGTAGATCGCCGGATCGACGACCACCCGGCGGCCGACGAGGGCCTCGTCCACGTCGGCGCCCACCGCCGCGACCCGGCCGGCCACGTCGGCCCCCTGGATGCGCGGGAATTCGATCGGGCCCCGCCAGCCCGACAGCGCCTCCGGGTCCCCCGGGCGGCCGTAGGCGCCCTCCCGGGTCCACAGGTCGGTGTTGTTCAGCGCCACCGAGCCGACCCGGACCAGCACCTCTCCCTCCTGCGGGGCGGGCACGGCCACCTCTGTCAGCCCGAGGACCTCCGGTCCTCCGTGCTCCGCGATCCGTACCGCGCGCATGGTCTCGGACACGTCCATCGTCTGAACCCCCTCGTAGGTATACCGATCGGTGAACTTCTACCACGGTACACCGATCTGTAAACTCCTGTCACGGCGTACCGAACAGAGAGGGTGCTCGATGCAGGAAGCACAGCCCATGTCACCGGCGGGCCGCCGTATCGCGGCGGCGGCCGAGGAGCTGTTCTACAACCGCGGGATCACGGCGGTCGGGGTGGACCTGATCGCCGAGCGCTCGGGTGTGACCAAGCGGACCCTGTACAACCAGTTCGGCTCGAAGGACCGCCTCGTGGCGGTCTACCTCGCAGAACGCGACCGGCGCTGGCGCTCCCTCGTCCGCGCCGCCGTCGACGCCTGCGACGACCCCCTCGAAGCCGTCACGGCGCCCTTCGAGGCCCTGCGGACCTGGAGCGGGGCCAACACGCGCGGATGCGCGTTCATCAACGCACTGGCCGAAATCCCCGACCCCGCGCATCCCGCGCACCGCGTCGCCGCGGACCAGAAGCTGTGGCTGCTGAGCCTGTTCGAGGAACTCGCCGCCGCGGCCGATTGCCCCGACCCCGCCGCCCTCGCCACCCGGCTGCTCGTGCTGCACGAGGGCGCCCTCGCGGTGCAGCCGCTCCCGATCGACGCCCTGGCGCAGACCGTCGACCTCGCGCGAGCCCTGGTCCGGTCCGGCACACCGCCCCGCCGGTGACGGCGCCGGACCGCCGACGGCCGGGCCTGTGGGGGCGGGCGTGCGAAGGACGGCGGACGCCGTATCGGAGTACCCGCCCGTTCCGGGGGGGCGTGCCGCGGTGCGGTCGCGGTGTCCCCCGGCAGGGAACGGGCCACGGGCGGCGGGTCGGGCCCGCGGGGGAGGGGCGCACCCCTGCCCCCGCGGACCCGGGACCGGTCAGGCCACCGGCTCCTCGTCGCGCTCCCGGACGGCGCCGTCCCCGTCCCCGCCCGGGGGGCGGCTCGGGGCGACGATGCCCTGCTCGACCGCCATCTCGCGCAGCAGCGGGTGCGTGGTCCACAGCGTCGGCAGCATGACCAGGCCCACGGGGACCGCGGTCACCACGATGAAGGACTGCAGGGCCTGGATGCCGCCGTCCCCGACCAGGAGCAGCGCGACCGCGGCCAGGCCCATGCCCACGCACCAGAACGCGCGGACCAGGCCCGAGGGCTCGCCCGCGTGCATGCTGGAGACCGAGATGGCGTAGGACATCGAGTCGAGCGTGGAGGCCAGGAAGATCAGCGCCACGAGCACCATCAGCACGCCCAGCGCCCCCGTCAGCGGCAGCGCCTCCAGGATGGCCAGCGCCGCGGCGGGCAGGCCGTCCTCGTTGTAGGGGCCCGTGATCGTTCCGGGCGAGCGCTGCTCCAGCCAGATGCCGGTCCCGCCCAGGGCGGTGAACCAGCCCATGGTCACCACCGAGGGCACCACCGTCGCGCCGACGTAGATGTCGCGCACGGTGCGGCCCCGCGAGATGCGGGCGAAGAAGACCGCCATCATGGGACCGAAGCCCAGGAACCAGCCGAAGAAGAACAGCGTCCAGTACCCGAGCCACTGCTCGTCGCCCCCGTACAGGGCCATCGGCAGGAACTCCTGCGCGTGCACGACGCTCGCCTGCACGAACAGGTCCAGGACGAAGGGCAGGGAGGCCATGCCGACGATGGCGGCGATGAGGGCCAGGGCCACCCAGACGTTGGCCCGGCTCAGCAGCTGGATGCCCTTGTGCAGGCCGCTCAGCACCGACACCGCGGACACGGCGGTCAGGCCCAGGATGATCAGGGCCTGGACGGGATAGGTGTCGGGCAGCCCGAACAACCGGCTGCAGATGTAGGAGATCTGCAGGCCCAGGAAGCCGATGGGCCCCACGGTCCCGGCGATCACGGCGATCACGCAGCTGATGTCGGCGACCGCGCCGATCCAGTGCGTGCGCACCCGCTCGCCCATGAGCGGCCACAGCAGGGTGCGCGGACGCAGGGGCATGCCCTTCTCCACCCCGCGCATCATGACCAGGGTGGCCAGCGCGCCGCCGATCGCCCAGCCGATGAAGCCCCAGTGGACGAAGCTCTGCGCCAGCGCGTAGGCCGCGCCCTCCGGCCCGCCCGCCAGGTCGGCGTACTGCGGAGGCGGGGAGGCGTAGTGGGCGATGGGCTCGGCCGCCGCCCAGAACACCCCTCCCGCGGCCAGCAGGGTGGTGACGATCATCGCGATCCAGGTGAACCTGCCGAACTCCGGCGAGGAGGTTCCGCCCATGCGGACCCTGCCGTAGCGGGAGAAGGCCAGGATCGTCATCACGACGAAGGTGGCCAGCATCAGGAGCTGCCAGTAGGCGCCGAACCAGCGCGCGGACCAGACGAAGGCCGCGTCGACGACGGCCCCCACCGCACCGGGGGAGGCCAAGGACGCGGTGACGAAGACGACCATGAAGACGCTGGTCACGCCCATGACCCAGGGATCGGAACGTCTGCCTCGCGCGGACGCGCGTGAGCGCAGAGTGGAGAACATGGAGTAGAGGAAGCCCCTCGAATGGAAGCACCGGCCGGGACACGCCGCGGCCGGCATCTGAAGGCCCGTGGCTGCGCGCGGAGGCCGCCGGGAACGACGCCCGGTCTCACTGCCGGCGCAAGAGGTGCTGCACGGGGCCGGCGGGGAGCCGAGAACGGTCCCGCCGGGTCGCCGACGGGCACGGGCGGGAGGGGACGAGGGGAAGACCCCGGGGCCCGTGTCCGCCGGCGCGACGACGACTGTCCACATTACCGCAGGCCCCGGTGCCGGCCCGTGTGAGGGCGGACACGGTCGGACGGGTGTCCGCCGACTCTCCTCCACCGGGAGGAGCCGGCCCGCCGGCTTCGGCGCAGCCGGGCCGACAGCGCGCGGCCCCGGCCGCCCGTCCCGGCGGTCGCCCGGCGCCTCACGCGGGCCCTGTGCCCTCCGCCTCCACCATCGCCACCAGTCTCGCCAGTCCCTCCTCGAACTCCGCGTCCCAGTCGACCGGCAGGTCCAGCACCTCTCCCAGGCGGTGGTGCGCCGGCAGCTCCCGGGGGTCCAGGCGCTCACGCCGCTCCCGGGTCCCGAGGTTCCCCTCCCCGAAGCGTCCGCTCACCTCCGAGACGGCGAAGCCCAGCACGAACGTGCTGAACATCCGCTCCCAGCCCGCCACCCGCCCGTGGGGGATCCCCGCGTCCATGAGGGCGCCGTACAGGGGATCCACCACGCGCATCGCCTCCGGCAGCACCACGGGCCTGTTCAGGAGCACCGAGAACGTTCGCGGGTACCGGTGCGCCGCGGCTCTGGCCCCACGGGCGCACGCGAGCAGCCGCTCGCGCCAGTCCGCCTCCGGATCGGGCAGGGGCACCTCTTGCAGGACTCGGCCGACCAGCCAGTCCAACAGCTCGTCCTTGCTCGCGAAGTAGCCGTACAGGGCCATCGGCGTCAAGCCGACCTCGGCCCCGATCGCACGCATCGACAGGGCTGCGAGACCTCCGTTCTCGGCGATGCGCAGAGCGGCGGAGAGGATCTCTTCCCGTCTTTCTTGATTTATCTTTCCCATGGCCATACTTTACACCATAGACAATGTTTCTATACAGTGAACAGAATGGGTGGTCGTGGCATGTTGGAGGCATTAGGGCTGGTGAAGGGGTACGGGCCGGTCAACGCTCTGGACGATTTCACCCTGGTCGCCCGGCCTGGTGAGATCGTCGGGCTCGTCGGGCACAACGGGGCCGGCAAGACCACCTTCGCCAACATCGTCTCCGGGCTTCTGCGCCCCGACGGCGGGCGGGTCCTTGTCGACGGCAAGGCCCCCGGCGCCGCACGCCGCCTCCTCGGGCTCGCACCCCAGCACCTCGCGCTGTACCCGACGGTCACCCCCCGTGAGACCCTGCGGCTGTTCGGGGGACTGCAGGGGTTGCGCCGGCGCGAGCTCGGCCGGGCCGTCACCGAGATCGCCGAGGCCCTCCGGATCACCGGCTTCCTCGACCGCAGGGTCGGGGTCCTCTCCGGCGGCCAGCAGCGCCGGGTCCAGGCCGCCGCCGCCATGGTCCACAGGCCCGCGCTCCTCCTCCTGGACGAACCCACCGCGGGTGTGGATCCCGAGACCCGCCAGTCCCTGTTGGAGGTCGTACGCGACCGCGCCCGGACCGGGGCGACGGTCGTCTACACCACCCACTACCTTCCCGAGCTCACCGACCTGGGGGCCAGCATCGCCGTCGCCCGCCACGGGCGGGTCATCGCCAGGGGCGAGGCCGGTGAGCTGCTCCACGGACTCCCCGGAGAGGTCCGCCTCACCTTCGACGACGAGGAGATGCGCGTCCCCACGACCGATCCCGCCGCCACCCTGGCCACGATGCTGGTCGAGGCCACCAAGCCCGTGCGTTCGGTGGACCTGCGCCGGCCCACCCTCGACGACCTCTACCGGGCGGTGGCCCGTGCGCACTGACCTTCCCCGCCGCCTGGCCCTGCTGGTCGGCCACAACACCACACTCCGGTTGCGCGACCCAGGCCACCTGATCAGCTACCTGGTCATGCCGATGGTGCTCATGCTCGTCTTCAGCCCGCTCTACAGGGCCGCGCTTCCCCGGGGCGGCGAGGCCCAGGCGGTCATCGGCATGCTGGTGATGTTCTCCGTGCTCTCCCTGTCCGTCGTGGGCACCGCCTTGCTGACCGAACGCACATGGCGCACCTGGAACCGGATGCGGGTCACCCCGGTCTCGGTCGTGGAGATGCTCATCGGCAAGGCGCTGCCCGTCTTCGTGCTGCTGGTCGTGCAGCAGACGGTCCTCATCGTCTTCGGGGCCCAGGTCGTGGACATGCCCGTCACCGGCTCCTTCGCGCTGATCCTGTCGGCGGTCTGCGTGTGGTCCTTCGCCCTGCTGGCCATCGGCGTGGCCCTGGCCGGCGTGGTGCGCAGCCACGGCGAACTCGCGGCCGTCTGCGACGTCGGTGCGCTGACGGTGAGCGCGCTGGGCGGAGCGCTGACCCCGATCACGATGATGCCCGCCTGGGCGCAGACCGTCGCGCCCGCCTCCCCCGGCTACTGGGCGGTGACCATGCTCAAGGCGGCGGTCGCGGGGGAGCCCGACGCCGTCGCGCGGGCGGCGCTCGTCCTCGTCGCGGTCGGAGTGGTGGCGGGCGTGCTGGCCTGCATCCGCATCAGCCGGGGTCTGAAGGAACTCCAGGGATAGGGGACAGGGCCTCGCGCCGGCGCCGGGACGCGCCCGCCGTGGCCGCGGGAAGCCCGTGGGGCTCGCGTGCCGCCTCCGCGAGCCCCGCGGGACGACCGCCCGCCGCTGCGCCACTCCGAACGCCGCACCCGGCGCCGCCTGCGACAATAGGGACATGCCGTCCATCTCTCCGTTCCCGGGGCGCACCGCCCGTGCCCACCGGGATCGGTCGCGCCGCCGCGCCCGCCACGGCGCTCTCCGGGCGACCCCGCCGCAGACGCGCCCCGCGACCGAGGCCCCTCCGCGCCGTGCCGCCCGGCGGGTGCCTCCGGCGGACCGCCGGGCGTGCCGCCCGTGAGCGCGACCGGGGCGGACCCGTCCGGACGCCGTCCCCCCTCCGGGCCGCCCCCGCCCCCCGGCGAGGGCGCGGGCCTGGGGGCCTGGCGGCGTGAGCCGAGCACCCTGGTGAAGCAGGCCGCCCCGCTCCCGGGAGGCGCCGACGCGCCCTTCGTCATCATCGCGGAGTCGCACGTCCCGGGCGCCCCCACGGAGTGGGAGCCGCACGCCCACCCCGCGCACGAGCTCGTGTGGGTGCGCTGCGGGGCCATGACCGCCCGCGTCGGCGACCGCGTCTTCACCGTCTCCGAGGGGTGCGGGCTGTGGGTGCCCACGGGGGAGGTGCACGCCGGCCGGCTGACGGCCAGGGCCGAACTCCACACCGCCTTCTTCGCCCCGGACCGCACACCGGTCGCCTTCGAGGGGCCGACGGCCATCGCGATGACCCCGGTCCTGGAGTCGCTGCTCCTGCACCTGGCCCGCACCGACATCGACGCCGGGGCGCGGGCACGGGCCGAGGCGGTCGTGTTCGACGTGCTGGAGCCCTCGCGCCCCCAGCTCGCCCTGCAGCTGCCGGGCGACCCCCGGGCCGACGTGATCGCCGAGGCCCTGCTGCGCGACCCCGCCGACGACCGCTCCCTGGAGGAGTGGGCGCGCGACCTGGGGGTCAGCCCCCGCACGATCAGCCGCGCCTTCCGCACCGCCACCGGGCTGTCGTTCGCGCAGTGGCGACAGTCACTGCGCATCCACCGGGCGCTCACGCTGCTCAGCGAGGGGTGCGAGGTGCAGGACGCCTCCGAGCGCCTCGGATACGCCCAGACCAGCACGTTCATCGACGCTTTCCGGCGCGTGATGGGCACCACCCCGGGGACGTACTTCGGCACGCCCCGCGCAACCGCTGACCGGAATTCCGTATCCGGAGTCCGGAAGTCCTGATTGCAGGCGCGGAGCAGCCGTACCTATCCTGAGTGAGTGAAGGCTAACCTAATCTCCTCCTCGGGCGGGCTCGCGTGCGCACGGCCGAACCCGCTGCTCACGGGGCCCGCGCACACCGCCCCCGGCGTCGCCCGTGCCCTGCCGCGGCCCTCCTCCACCGCGGCCGCCGGGACCCCGGCGCGCGCGACGCGCACAGCGCCGTGACGCGCGCACACGCCCTGAGCGGGGAACAGCTGGTCCTGAGCTACGGCAGGTCCACGGTCGTCCACGGAGCCTCCCTCACCCTGGAGCCCGGCCGCGTGACCGCCCTGGTCGGACCCAACGGCAGCGGCAAGTCGACGCTCCTGCGCTCGCTCGCCCGACTCCACCGCATCGACGACGGCCACGTCACCCTCGGCGGCCGCGACGGGCAGCCCGAGCGCCCGGTGTCCCTGCTCAGCGCACGCCGCTTCGCCAGGGAGGTCACCCTCTTCTCCCAGTCCCGCCCCACCCCCGAGGGGCTGGCGGTCAGCGAGGTCGTCGCCTTCGGACGCCACCCCTACCGGCGCGGCTTCGCCGGCCTCTCCGCCGAGGACCGCCGCGCGATCGACCACGCCATGAGCGCCACCGGCGTGCGGGACATGGCCGACCGGGCCGCCGGAGAGCTCTCCGGCGGGGAGATGCAGCGCGTCTGGCTCGCCGCCTGCCTGGCCCAGAACACCGGCGTCGTCCTGCTCGACGAGCCCACCAACCATCTCGACCTGCGCTACCAGATCGAGACCCTCGACCTGATCCGCGACCTCGCCGAGGACCACGGCGTCGCCGTCGGCGTCGTCCTGCACGACCTCGACCACGCGGCCCGCATCGCCGACACGCTGCTCCTGCTGAGCGCCGGCCGCGTCCGCGCCGCGGGCGACCCGGCCGAGGTCCTCACCACCCCGAACCTCAGCGAGGTCTACGGCATCCGGGTCGAGGTCGTCCAGGACCCCCGGACCGGCCGGCTCCGCATCGACCCGGTGGGCCGGCACACGGCCCGCGCCCGCACCACCGCCTCGGACCACCCGAGCACACAGGAACAGAGCAGAGAGAACCACCGATGACCCGTCTCCGCCACCTCGCGGCCGCGGCCTCCGCCGCCGCCGTCCTCGCCGCGACAGCATGCGGCACCACCAGCGTCGAGGAGGCCGAACCCGAGGCCGTCGCCGCACCCGCCTCCGAGAGCTGCGCCGACGACACCACGGCCACCTCCACCGACCCGGTCTCCCTCACCGACGGCGTCGGCCGGCAGGTCGAGCTCGACAAGCCCGCCGAACGCATCGCCGTCCTGGAATGGCAGCAGGTCGAGGACGCCCTCACCCTGTGCGTCACCCCCGTGGCCGTCTCCGACACCGAGGGCTACAGCACCTGGGTGAGCGCCGAGGAACTGCCCGAGGGCGTCACCGACATCGGCAGCCGCGAGGAACCCGACCTCGACACCCTCTACGCGCAGAACCCCGACCTGGTCGTCGTGGAGGCCTTCAGCGCCGACGACGAGATCATCGCCCAGCTCGAGGAGCGCGGCGTGCCCGTCCTCGCCACCCTGGGCGCCGACCCGGCCGACCCCATCGGGAACATGCGCGACGTCTTCGGGATGATCGGCGAGGCCACCGGCCGCTCCGAGCGCGCCGAGCAGGAGCTCCAGAGGTTCGACGACCACCTCGCCGACGCCAAGGAGCAGGTGGCCGCCCTCGACCTGCCCACCACGGACTTCCTCTACTTCGACGGGTGGCTCCAGGGCGGCAACCTCACCATCCGCCCCTACGGCGAGGGCGCGCTGTTCACCGCGCTCGGCGAAGAGCTCGGCATGACGCCCGTCTGGACGGACGAGATCAACGAGGCCTACGGCGACGGCGGCGTCAACCCCTCCTACGGCCTCGCGCAGACCGATGTCGAGGGCCTCACCGCCGTGGGCGAGGCCAACCTCTTCTACGCCAACGACGAAGGCGTCGGCGGCTACGTCGAGGAGCTGGAGAAGAACCCCATCTGGACCTCCCTCCCCGCCGTCGAGGAGGAACGCGCGCACGCCTTCCCCCCGCGGATCTGGGGCGCCGGCGGCCCGCGTTCGACGGAGCAGGCGATCGACGGCTTCGTCGACGCGCTCACCCAGGGATGAGCGGAACACTCCAGGCCCCGCCCCGGCGGTCCCCGCTGCCGCGCATCGGCATGCGCGGCAGCACCGCCGGGGCGGCGGTCGCCGCGACCCTCACCGCCGCGATCCTCGCCGTGGGCCTGTGGCACCTCACCCAGGGCACCTCCGGCGTGGGCTGGTGGGACCTGGCGCGCTACGCGCTCGGCGAGCGCGAGGACGTCGACGGGGTGCCGGTCGGCGACGTGCTCACCGGCTCGCGCCTCCCGCGCCTGTTCGCCGGCGTGGCCGTGGGCTTCGCCCTCGGCGTCGCCGGAGCACTGCTGCAGTCGATCACGCGCAACGCGCTCGCCTCACCCGACACCCTCGCCGTCACGGCCGGTTCCTACTTCGCGCTCACCGCCGTCGCCGCCTTCGGTATCGCCGTCCCGCTGTGGGCCTCCGGCCTGGTCGCCTTCACCGGCGGCCTGCTCGCCGCCGCCCTCGTCCTGGGAATCGCCGGCCACGCCGCCGGAACGGCCACGACGCGGCTCATCCTGGCCGGCTCGGCCATGGCGATGGCCCTGGACGCGGCCACCGCCATGATGCTCATCCTGTTCAAGGAGAACACCACCGGCCTCTACGCCTGGGGGAACGGCTCCCTCGTCCAGCTCAACATCGACGCGTCCCTGCGCGCCATGCCGGTCATCGTCGCGGTGCTGGCCGTCGCGCTGCTGCTGAGCCGGCGGCTGGACGTGCTCGGCCTGGGCGACGACACCGCCGCGTCGCTCGGCGTGCCCCTGCGCTCGACCCGGACCATCGCCGTGCTCTGCGCCGTGCTCCTCACCGGAGTGTCCGTCACACTGGCCGGGCCGATCGCCTTCATCGGCCTGGCCGCCCCCGTGCTCGCGCGCCTGATCGCCGGACGGATCCCCTCCCTGCGCCGCCACCTCCTCCTCGTCACCGTCTCCGGACTCCTCGGCGCACTCCTGGTCCTGTTCGCCGACGCCTCCCTGCGCGCCGTGCTCGGCGCCGAGGGCGCCGCCTCCATCCCCACGGGCGTGCCCACGGCCGTGCTCGGCGGCCTCCTCATCGTCGTCCTCGCCCTGCGCCTGCGCGACGCGGGCCCCGTCCGCCGACCGCCCGGCGCCAGGGCCGGGACGCGCACCCGCCGACGCTTCCTCGGCGTCCTCCTCACCGCGGCGGTCCTGCTCGTCGCGGCCGTCCTCGTCGGCGTGCTCGCCGGCAGCCTGTGGCTGCGCACCGGCGACATCGCCCTCTGGCTCCAGGGAACCGCCCCCGACCTCATCGGCCGCGCCCTCGACGAACGGGTCCCCCGCGTGGCCGCCGCCGTCCTCGCCGGCGCGGCGCTCGCCCTGGCGGGCAGCCTCGTCCAGAGCACCGTGCGCAACCCCCTCGCGGAACCTGGCCTGCTCGGCATCACCGCCGGGGCCGGCCTGGGCGCGGTCATCGTCGTGACCTCCGCCGCGGGCAGCGGCCTGCCCTCCCTCGTCACCATGGCGATCCTCACCGGCCTGGCCACCTTCGCCGTGATCGCCGCCCTGGCCTGGAGGGGCGCACTGCGCCCAGACCGTTTCGTCCTCATCGGCATCGGGCTCGGCTACAGCCTCAGCGCCCTCACCACCTTCCTCCTCCTGCGCGCCGACCCCTGGCAGACCCCGCGCATCTTCACGTGGCTCTCCGGGACGACCTACGGGCGCACCTTCCCCGACGTCGTACCGGTCGCCGTGGTGCTCCTCGTCGCGGCGCCGCTGGTCATCGGCCTGGCCCGCCACCTCGACCTGATCGCCGTCGACGAGGACACCCCCCGCATCCTCGGCATGCGGGTGGGGCGGACGCGGCTGGCGCTGCTCAGCGTCGCCGCGCTCCTCGCGGCCGTCAGCGTGGTCGCGGTCGGGGTCGTCGGCTTCGTCGGGCTGGTGGCGCCCCACCTGGCCCGCGCACTGGTCGGCGCCCGGCACGGGCGCAGCATCCCCGTCGCGATCGTGCTCGGAGGACTGCTGGTCTGCGTCGCCGACACCCTCGGCCGGACGCTCATCGCCCCCTCCCAGATGCCGGCCGGGCTCATGATCGCCCTGGTCGGAGCCCCCTACCTCATCTGGCTGCTGCGCCGCTCCCACATCTGAGCCCCCGCAGCCCGCACCCCACGAGGAGACCCCGATGCCATCCAGCCGCCCCGACGCGTCCGCCCGCGGCGCCGTCCTCCCGTTCGACCCCGCGGCCCGGCCCGCGCAGCTGGAGCGGATCGCGCCCGGCACGGTCCTGGAGCGCTGGGAAGCGGTCGACCGCTCGAACCACGCGCCCCGGATCGTGGCCGTTCCCGACGCCGCAGGAGAGGGCTGGGCCGGCGCCGCGCTGGTGACCGCGCGCCCGCAGACCGCCTACACCAAGATCGTCGACGCCGTCGGCGACGTCCCCGCCGCCGTGGAGGCGGTCCTCGCCCACGCCCGCGACCAAGGGCTCGTGCAGGTCAAGTGGGAGGGGTGGACGGCCCACGCCGCGGACGCCGCCGCACTCGGCTTCACCCCGATGGAGGCCCCGCGCGGGACGGCGGACGGCGCCGCCCGCCCGCCCGCGGGCTACGTGCGCTGGCTGGACGGGGGCGGTGACGGGACGGCGGAGCCTCCGTACCACCGCCAGTCCACGAACTTCACCTGCGGCGCCGTCGTCGCCCTGGTCGCCCAGGTCCAGGCGGGGGCGGTGCCCCGCGACTCCCTCGACCGCACGGCGGAGCTCACGCTGTGGCGCGGCGCCACCAACTTCCCCGCCTGCGAACCCGTCGGCCTGGGCGTGGCCGTGCACCGGACCTGGCCGGCCTCGCCCGTCACCGTCTTCCTCGACACGGACCGGCCCGTCCTCCTCGACTCCTACACCGGGGCCGAACAGGAGTGGCGCGCCCTCCTCCAGCAGGCGTCGCGGACGGACGCGGCCCGGGCCGGGGTCCCGATCGACCCGCACCGCCTCACCCTGTCCGAGCTCCGCGGCGCGGTCGGCCGGGGCGACCGCGTCCTGCTCCTGCTCTCCCTGGCCGCGATGCTGGGCTTCGACGTGCCGCACTGGGTCCTCTGCCACGGCGCCGTACCCGGCGCCGTCGTGATCGAGGACCCGTGGACCAACGACACCACCGGCGACACCTGGGTCGACGCCCACCTGCTGCCCGTGCCCGACGCCTCGCTCGACGCGATGGCGGCGGTGGAGCGGGGTGGCCACCGCGGCGCCGTGGTCATCGGAGCGCCGGAGGCAGCGGGGTAGCACCGCCGGTGAGGGGGCTACTCGGTCTCGGCGGGATCACCCCTCGACGCGGTAGGCGCGGTCCTGGATCCCGTACAGCTCGGCGTAGCGTCCGCCGAGCTCCATGAGCTCGGCATGGGTGCCCTGCTCGATCACCCGCGCCCCGTCCATGACGACGACGAGGTCGGCCGTGCGCACGGTGGAGAAGCGGTGCGAGACCAGGAGCGTGACGCGGCCCCGGTCCTTGAGGGCTCGGGCGCGTTCCGCGTACCGCTCGAACAGCAGGTGCTCGGTCTCGGCGTCCAGGGCGGAGGCGGGCTCGTCCAGGAGCAGGAGCAGAGGTTGGTCGCGCATGTAGCCGCGGGCGAGCGCGACCTTCTGCCACTGCCCCTCGGACAGCTCGGCCCCACCGGCCCAGGCACTGCCGAGCTGGGTGTCCAGCCCCCGGTCGAGCCGGTCGACCAGGGCGCCGGCGTCGGCGCGCACGACGGCCCGGTCCACGGCCCCGCCCTCCCCGGCCCCGGCCAGGTCACCCACCCCGATGGACAGACGCAGCGGGTACTCGAAGCGGGCGAAGTCCTGGAAGGCTCCCGAGAGCCGTTCACGCCACGCGTCGGCAGGCATGTCGGCCAGGGGGACCCCGTCGATCAGGATCCTCCCGGAGTCGGGCTCGTACATCTTCGCCAGGAGCTTGACCAGCGTGGACTTGCCCGCTCCGTTCTCGCCGACGACCGCAACCACGGATCCTGCCGGCAGGTGGAGCGTGACGTCCTCCAGAACCCGCCGGTCCGTCCCGGGGTAGGTGAACGAGACCGCGTCCAGGGCGATGCCGGACCTCATCCGTTCCGGCGGAGGGGCCGGGCTCCGTTCGGCCGCCATGGAGGCCAGCTCCTCCAGCCACAGCAGTCGGCGTCCTCCCTCCAGCCAGATCGTGCGGAGAAAGTGGACCTGGCTGAGCGTCTGGCCGAGGTACTGGGCCAGACGGCCGCCGGCGGTGAGGAGGAGGACGACCTCGGCCGCCGAGCCGCCGTTCAGCGCCACCCCGGCGACGGAGCCCGTGAACGCGCAGCCGAAGACCGTGAGCGCCGCCGTCTGCCACAGCGTGGTCGTCCAGCGGGCCCGGGCCATGGCGCGGTGCCGTGCGGCCCAAGCCTCGTGGCGCCCTCGACGGACCCGTTCCCCCGCGCGGGCGACACGCAGCTCACGCCCGGGGGAGGCGTTCGTGCCCAGCAGGAAGAAGTGCCGCGCCAGGCGCTCGTGGTGTCCGAGCCTCTCCTCCAGCGCGTGCTCCGCCCCTCCCCGCCAGTGGGAGACCGCGGCGGTGGGCACCGCGAAGAGTCCCAGCAGCCCCAGCAGGGGATGGACGGTCATCAGCAGGGCCATGGTCAGGATCAGGCGCAGGACGGCGCCGACCACCTGGAACAACTCCTGGTAGACCTTGCTCAACGTGTCCGCGTGGTCGCGGACGAGCTGGACGCGGTCGACGTAGGAGGGGCGTTCGTGGTGCTCCAGGGAGGGGAGGCCGCTCTGGAGCCGGACCACGTGCGCTTCCATGAACACACCCGTGCGGTCGGCGAAGCGGCGGTTGGCCCGCTCGCTCAGCAGGCGCAGCAGCCAGCTCATGACCGCCAGCGCGCCCAGGAGCACGGCGGCGAAGATCACGCCGACCTGCTCCCCGGACAGCACCGTGTCCGCGAGCAGGGCCAGGGCGGCGGCGATCAGGACGTCGGGGAGGGCGGCGGCGATCGTCGTGGCGAACGCGACGGCGATGAGTCCGGGGGAGGCGGTCCAGCCCAGGCGCAGCGTGCGGCCCAGGCCCCGCCAGGACGAGGGCAGGGGGTGGTCCTCAGCCGGCACTGTCGGCTCCGTCCTGGTCGTCGTCGAACCGTGCGGCCTGGAGCTGGAAGAGCCGCTTGTAGGCGCCCCCGAGGGCCATGAGTTCGTCGTGGCTCCCGAGCTCCACGACCCTGCCCCGGTCCACGACGCAGATCCGGTCGGCGCGGCGGACCGTGGAGAAGCGGTGGGAGATGAGCACGGTCGTGCACCCCCGGGTGGCCTCCAGGACACGGTCGAAGACCTCGGCCTCGCCGCGTACGTCCAACTGGGCCGTGGGCTCGTCGAGGACGACCACTCCGGCTCCCGTGCTCACGGAGCACAGCACCCGGGCGAGGGCGACGCGCTGCCACTGCCCTCCGGAGAGGTCGGTGCCGTTCTCGTATCCGGGGGAGAGGACCCGGTCGAGGTCGCGCAGATCCGCGGCGCCGGCGGCGGCCAGGGCTTCGAGAACCTCCTCGGGCGTGGCGCCCGGTGCGGCCACGTTGTCCGCGAGCGAGAGCTCGTAGCGGATGAAGTCCTGGAAGACCGCGCTGATCCGGCGGCGCCACGACTCCAGGTCCAGGTCCCGGAGATCGGTGCCGTCGACCTCGATCGTTCCCGAGACCGGGTCGTAGAGGCGGCACAGGAGCTTGACCAGGGTCGACTTCCCGGCGCCGTTCACCCCGACCACGGCCAGCGAGCTCCCGGCCGGGACGGTGAGGTCCAGGCCGTCGAGGACCGGCGCGGACATGCCCGGATAGGCGAAGGTCACGTCCCGGAACCTGATCTCCGCCGCCGGCATCCCCTCTGCGGGGGCCCTGCCGGAGACCACGCTGCGGGCTTCGGCGCTCGACGACATCGTCCTCTCCACGCGCAGCACCGACGCGACCCCGTCGGCGGCCAGGGACAGGGCCCAGTTCAACCCGCCGAAGGCCAGTGCGCCGGCCCCCACCGCCGCGTAGGCGAAGGTGCTCACCTGGCCCAGGTCGACGGCTCCCGAGGCGGCGTCCCGTCCCAGGGACCAGAAGAACAGTCCTCCCGACACCGTCAGGACCACCACGGCCCAGCGCATGGGCCTCTGCCGCAGCCGGGTGGTGTGCCACCGCAGCTCGACCAGGGTCCGGCGTTCCGCGGCGAAGCGGTCCGTCAGCCAGCTCGCGAGGCCGAACAGTCGGATCTCCTTGGCGGCGGGGGAGTCCACCGCCAGCCGGTAGGAGTACTCGGCGCGGCGCTGGGCGTCCAGGACCTCCCCCGCGTGGCGGTCCCACCGGGTGCTCTCGCGGAGCAGCCAGTGGGTGGAGAGCCAGGCGCCTCCCACCAGGAGCGGCGCCCACCACGCGTAGGCGGCCAGGACCACCGCCTGCGCCAGGCCGGAGACCGCCTCCACCAGGCCGCCGGCGATGAAGCCCATCGACAGGTGCAGGGGCGGACCGGTCATGCCGAGGTCGAAGTCCCGGGCAGCGGCCAGCTCGTCCATGTGCGCACGGTTCTCCAGGTGCGCGACCCCTTCGGGGGCGCCCGCGGCGACGAGCAGCCGATCGTGCAGACGGTCGGAGACGTGCTCTCCCAGGAGGGAGCCGACCTGGGTGTGCAGGGGTGTCAGGAGCTGCATCAGGACGAAGACGGTGCCGATCAGGACCAGCGGAGGGACCAACGGGGCGCTGTCGGCGATGGCGCCGACGAGTGCTCCGACCGCCACGACGAAGCCGGCGGGAAGAACGCCCTGAAGAAGGATCAGCGCCCACCACAGGGCGGTCAACCCGGGGTGCGACTTCCACAGGGTGCCGAAGAAGACCCATTCCCTCCGCGCTTTGAGCAGGGCCGGCGGGTTGATCCTTCCGGGGCGCACCACTTCTTCGGTGTCAGGGGAGGGCACCCTGTGCACCAGCCTTTCTCTCGGTGGATCGTGATTCACGGGGAGATCGCTCGGTGCGACTGCCGGGTAGTGGAATGAAGGCATCAAGGAGTGCCCAGCTGCAATGGCTCGGCGATGTGGAACCTACCTTCGCCCTGACCGGGAGGTCAAATCCATTCTGCGGGAAAGGCTGATTCGGGAGTGCTTCCACCAGGCCTTTGATCAAATCTGAATTTTCCGCGGCACCGTTGTGGCCGTCCGTTCATCGGTGGGTTTTTCTCACGTCTTCGGGCCGGGGCGTCTCAGGAGGAACAGGGCGGCAGCTGCGGTGATCTCCGGAGGCGCCAGGGGACAGGCCGGATGCGGTGGGGGCCGGGTGGCCTCGGGCGATATTGTTGTGGTCGGAATGACGAAGCAGTCCGACGGCGAGTGCGCGCACGCCCCGACCACCTGATCCGGACAGGTACGCGCGGCCGACCACGACGCCACGCTCGGGGACGAGCCCGGTACGGCCGGTGCCGGGGAAAAACGGAGTTCGACCGGAATGCGGACGGGACCCGGCTCGGGCAGATCGGACCCGGACCGGCGATACCGAGGAATGCACCCGTATGACAGCCAGTGCCCAGCAGCTGATCGAAACGGCACGTCCCGCACCGCCGGCCGGCCCGTTCGACTGGGGACAGGTCGAGTATCGGCTCGGGGCGTCCGTGCCGCAGGACTACCGCGAGCTTCTCGACGCCGGGGGCGGCGGACTGTGGCTCGGTTTCGTGAGGCTCTACGTTCCGGCGCCCGGCCCCGGTCTTCAGCACGTCGACCTCGAACGGTCGGGACTGGAGTTCGAACAGCTCCAGGACCTGTTCGAGGACGAGGTCGTGGGGCCGCCCGACGATCTCCACCCCGGTTCCAGGCTGTTGCCCTGGGCCTCGACCGGCACGGGGGTCACGCTCTACTGGCAGGTCTCACCCGGGACGGCGGCCGAGGCGTACCCGGTCCGGGTCTCGGATCGCGACGGCGACGTGTGGGAGAAGCACGACCTGCCCACCACCGACCTCCTCCTGGGACTCGTCCGGGGCGAGGTGCGAAGTGAGCTGCTCGACGGGTCGTGGACGGACCGCGACGCGCTCTTCACGCCCTACGCCGAGGAAGGGGCGCAAGGTGGATGACGGTCTGCCCACCGGGGTTCTCCCACCCCGTTCCCGGGTGTGGTGATTCGCCTGCTGTCGGTGGTGCGGCCCGCCCCAGGGGCATCCGCCCGAGCCCTGTGGGCGATGGAGAACGGCGACGCAGTGCTCGACGCACTCGACGCCGGTCCCGAGCCGCTCGCCCGGAGCGACTGAGGCGCCTGCCAGGGCCTCGTGCAACACTTTCCCCCAGGTGATCCGGCTTTTCCCTGCGGAAGACCGATGTGCGTCATCGTCGAGTGCCAGCCGAGTGTGCGTGAGGTTCACTTCTCTTGGAACCAGCCAGATGGAATGAAGAGTATTTCACCGAGGTCAGCGGGATGATCGGCCCGCCGAGTCCCGATGCCATGTTCGATCCCGAACCGGTGCAGCGAGTTCTCGGGAGGGAGCTTCCCCGCGACTATGTCGCTCTGATGCGAGCCTACGGCGGTGTGGTGTCCACCCTCGAGGACGCTTATCTTCTTATCGCCGTCGGTGATGGGGGGCGTTGGGACCGCAGGAGGGTGGTCGAAGAGGGAAACTATGCCGTTTACTATCTCGCGGACCGTTTTCCGGAGTACTCTTTCATGGGGGAATCCCGCAAGGTCAGCACCTCGTGGATCCTCTCTCGTGAACCGTACAACGTGTTTCGGATCGGTGAAGTATTCGGGGAGGCTCTCTATCTGTTTTTCGATCCGGACGTCGCGGACTGGACGGTGGTGCTGGGAAGCGGTGACCGGTGGTGGCAGTTCCGGGGCGGGGTCTGTGAACTCCTGGTCAAAATGGTGAAAGGCGAGGTTGTGCTTCCGTATGCCGAGGAGGGCTATTTCATCGGATCGTCCTTCTTGCAGGAGCCACGCCTGACCGAATGAAATTCATTTTTCAAGTCCGGGAGTCGGCACGACTTCACGAGCTCCTCCGGTTCGGGGGCGGCCTCGTCGTCCCGGGCAGGAGGACAGGCCCTGCTCAGCGGTTTCAGTGGGCCCTGCCCATGAAGGTGACGGTGCGGGAGCTGCTCTCGCCCGTGTTGTCCTCCAGGGTGAGGGTGTAGGCCCACCATCGGCCCGACTCCGGTGAGGGGCAGGAGTCCGTGACACCCGTGGCCAGGTGTGCCGGGAGAGAGACCCTCTCGCCACCTCTCTCGGCAAGGGCGGAGGAACCTGATTCCTGGAGTGACGCGGCATAGCGGCACGTCGAGGCGAGGTTCAGGTCCAAGGGCTCGTCCGTCCCGTTGAGGAGGCTCACCTCCCACGTGACCCTTTCCTCTCCGCCGACGTCCTCGTGGGAGATGCTCAGGAGTTGCAGCCTGATCCCGTCGCCGTACTCGAAAGGCCGGTTCGCCGGTACGAGCAGGTACCTGGCGCCGACTGCGAGGACGATGAGGGCGAGCACGAGGGTGAGTGCGGTCCACGGCGCGAGTCTGCGCACGATGCCCTCCAGGGGACGGTGGCGCCGAAAGCGCCGGGGGTGCGCACACCCTACGGTGGAACGTCCGGTGCCGGGGACACGCGGCTGCACCTGAATCGGATCCCACCGGAACCCGGCCTTTCCGGGCCGTTGCCGAGGTGGCCCGCCACGGGCTCTCGGGCAAGGCCACCCCGGTGTGCCGCCGCGGTACCCAGCGGCGTTCGGCAGCTCTGGTGGCCACTGTGGTCCGGCTCCGGGCCCGCACGGTCGATGACGCCCCGGCGCTGCTGGAGGCGTCGCACCGCTGATCCGTGACCGGCTCTTCCACGTGGACCGGAGCCCCTGCGCCCGGGCATGCCGGGCGGGCGCAGCGAGCTGAGCGATGCCGACCGGCCTCCGGGTGCCGAGGGGAAGCGGCTGGCTCGCGTCCGAGGAAGCCCGGTCCTGGAATGGTCCGGGGCCGATCTCGTCATTCCGGCGCGGACGCCTGTTTGTCGAAGCCGGCCCCGACACGGCTCCCGGCGGTGCTGTGGATACGAACGGTGCTCCGGTCCGGGTCCGCAGCCCGGATCGGGTGTGTCTCAGTCGAGGAGGCACACGGTTTTGCCGCTCATCGTGCGTGCGGACAGCTCGACCAGCGCCCGGGGAACCTCCTCCAGCGAGATGGTCCTGGTGAGCATCGCGTCGAGCTTTCCCTGGGCGAGCAGGGAAAGCAGGTCGGTGAGCATGAACGACAGGTCGCGGCGGGCACGCTGGTCACCCAGGGTGTAGGCGGCGCCCAGGGCGATCTCGTGGACCGAGGGCGCGACCCCGAAGGGCGCCACCGTCTCCAGGTCCGGGCGTCCGGCGACGGTGGCGATACCGCCGGTGTGGGCGAGCAGGGACAGGTTGGCGGTGGCCGAGTCCGCGCCGACGGTGTCCAGGACCGCGTCCACCCCGCGTCCGTGCGTCAGCTCCATGACCCGGGCGGGGATGTCCTCGGTGCGAAAGTCGATGACCTGGTCCGCGCCGAGCTTCTTGACGCGGTCGGTGTTGTGGGCGGCCTCGGTGGCCAGTACGCGCGCTCCGGTCAGGGCGGCCAGTTGGGTGGCGAACCCGCCCACGCCTCCGGCGGCGCCGGTGATCAGGACGGTGTCCTGCTCGCCGACGTGCAGGCGGCGCACGATCGCCTGGTAGGCGGTCAACCCTGCCGAGGGCAGGGCCGCAGCCTGCGCGGAGGAGACCTCTTCGGGGACCACGGCTAGGACTTCGGCGCGTGCCAGGGTGTATTCGGCGAACCCGCCGCGCTCGCGGATGTCGCCGGTGTAGGCCACCCGCTGCCCCACGGCCGGTCCCTCCACCTGCGGGCCCAGTGCGTCGATGACGCCGACCACGTCCAGGCCCAGCACGGCGGGCCACTCCCATTCGGGGATGCCGTAGGCGGCCCGCTGGTAGTCCGAGGGGTTGAGCCCGCACGCCTGAACCTTGATGCGGACCTGCCCGGGCGCGGGCTCGGGCAGGGGCAGGTCGGCCGGATGCAGGGTGTCGCAGGCGCCGGGCCGGTCCAGAACGAGTGCTCGCATGATGCGGTACCTCCAGAGGTCGGGTGGAAACGGTCGGGATGGAACGCGATGGTGCGTTCAGGCGCGCGGGTCGACCAGGACCTTGACGTGGTCCTGGCCCGCGGCCAGGTCGGCCAGGGCCCGGGGCAGCTCGGTCAGGCCCACGGTCGCGTCGTGCAGGGGTTCGGTGCGCAGCCGACCGGAGGCGATCAGGTCGGCGGTGACGGTGAACTCGTGGTTCAGGTGGGCCAGGGAGGTCTGGACGGTCAGCTCCTTGCTCAGCCACGCCAGCGGGGAGACGCTCACCGATCCCGACGCCACTCCGAGCATCATGATGGTGGCGCCCGGGCGGCACAGCTCCACGGCCGCGGTCAGCGCGGCCTCGTTGCCCGCGCAGTCGAAGACGAGGTCCGCGCCCAGCCCGCCCGAGGCGTGCTGCACCGCGGCGGCGGCCTCGGCGCCCGGCGCGACCGCGGCATCTGCGCCCAGTTCCAGGGCCAGGCCGCGTCGGCGCTGACGGGGCTCGACCACCACCACCCGTCCCGTACCGGACAGACGCAGCAGCTGCACCGCGAACAGCCCCACGGGACCGGCCCCCATGACCACGGCGGTCTCGCCCAGGAGCGGGGGACGGCGGCGTACGGCGTGCAGCGCCACGGTGGCCGGTTCGATCATGGCGGCCTGGTCGTCGTCGACACCGTCGGGGAGGCGGATGAGCATCTCGGCGGGCACGGTGATGCGCTCGGCGTAGGCACCGTGCGCCGGGGTCAGGGGATGGGTGCCGAACGACAGGGCCGTCAGGCCCTCGCAGCGTTGGGCGTGCCCGGCCCGGCACATCGCGCACCGGCCGCAGGCCGGCGGGGTCCCGGCGACCACCCGGTCGCCCACGGCCAAGTCCGCCACGCCCTCGCCGACGTCCAGGACGGCGCCGCCCCATTCGTGCCCGGACAGGAAGGGCGGGTAGTCGTGGCCGTCCTTGAACGCCGAGACGTCGGATCCGCAGATGCCGGTCCGGCCGATCTCCACCACGGCGGTGCCCGGCCCGGCCTTCTCCGGCAGTGGGAACTCGGCGAAATCGACCTGTTCACGGCCGGTGATCAGCGCAGCCTTCATGGTGTGGTCCTCACATGGTGCGGGGAAGAAATCGGCGGGATGTGGAAGGTCACGGTGCGGTGAGTTCGCGCAGGTGAGCGCAGGCGGCCTGGAAGGTCTGCGCCAAACCGTCCTCGCTGTCGGCGGCCCAGGAGTCGAAGGAGGCGCGCAGGGCCGCGCTGACGGTCTCGGCCAGCACTCGCACGCGCAGGTCGATGACGGTGGTCTCGGCCGTGGCCGCCATCATCTGTACGAACCGGTCGCACTGCTCGGCCTCACGGCGCTGCGCCGCACTGCGCAGGGCCGCGTCGGCTCCGGCCAGGCGCCGCACGCGGAGCATGCGCTCGATGACGTCGGTGCGCTCGGCTTCCAGCTCCTGCAGGACCTCGACCACGACCCGCTCCACCTCGCGCAGGGGTTCGGAAGTGCTCGCACACCCCTCCAAGCGGGAGGCGAGCGCAGCCTCGAAGGCCTGGTTGGTTCCCAGTGCCGCGTCCTCTTTGGCGGGGAAGTAGCGGAAGAAGGTGCTCGTGGAGACCCCGGCGGCAGCCGCGATGTGTTCGACGGTCGTGTTCTCGAAGCCCTGGCGTTCGAAGAGATCGAGCGCCGCGTTCTCGATCTCGGCCAGGGTGGCGCGACGACGGCGCTCCCGAAGACCAATAGTGGTATCCATGCCCAAAATGATAGTGGCTCCCACTTTAATGGCAAGCCCCAACAAGGTGGTTCATCTCATGATTGTTCGGGGGAGCGTGGCTCGAACGTTCTGCGGCGGGGTTGCGGGATCGGGGCACTCGCCACCTGTCTGCCGGTGTCGTACTTCCGGAAACACGTCCCCGGTCCCCGCCCCTGGATACACACGGATCAGGCGGCCGCGCCGCGCTCTCGGTCCATGCCCGTCACCGGCGGTTGCCGAGCCTGCCCCGGCGCCCCCGCCCTCGGACAGGAACGCGCGTGCGGCACACGTGAAAGGCGAGGGCCGGCGCGGATTTCTCCGCGCCCGCCTGATCACCGCTGGTCGAGGAAGCGGTCGCGGCCGGGAGGAGGAACCGGCCCTTCCGCACGGATCGCCGCGGCGCTATACACGTCTGAGGAGCGGATCCCGGGCCCCGCGAGGGGACGGGCGACAGGGCGTGGTGGGTCATGGACGCGGAGACCGGCGAGATCGGCGGATACCGGCTCCTGGAGGAGCTAGGCCGGGGCGGCTTCGGCGTCGTCTACCGGGCCCAGGCCCCCGGCGGCGGCCCCGCGGCGGTGAAGCTCCTCCACGCCGGCGCGGGCGCGGCCCCGGGCCTGAGGGAGACGTTCGCCCGCGAGGTGGCGGCGGCACGCAGGGTCAGCCCGTTCTGCGTGGCGCGCGTCCTGGACGCCGACCCGCACGCCGAGCGGCCCTGGATCGCCAGTGAGTTCATCGAGGGCCGCACGCTCACGCAGGAGATCGGGGCGCGGGGCCCGCGCCGAGGCGCGGACCTGCACCGCCTGGCCGTGTCCACGGCCACCGCGCTGACGGCCATCCACCGGGCCGGCGTCGCCCACCGGGACTTCAAACCGGACAACATCATGATGGCGCCGGACGGCCCCAGGGTCATCGACTTCGGGATAGCGCGCTCCTTCGAGAACACGGCCTTCCAGGCCACGGCCAAGGTCGGGACCCTGCTCTACATGGCGCCCGAACGGCTGAACGACGCCCCGTTCCTGACCCCCGCGGTGGACGTCTTCTCGTGGGGCGCGGTGATGGTCTACGCGGCGAGCGGACGGCACGCGTTCGAGGGGCGCACCCAGGCCGCCGTGATCGCGAGGATCCTGACGGGCGACCCCGACTGCTCGGCAGTCCCGGAGGAACTGCGCGGACTCGTCGTCCGGTGCCTGGACAAGGAGCCCGACCGGCGCCCGACCGCCCACCAGGTGCTCAACTCCCTGCTGGGACTCGGCGCGGACGACACGGACGTCGAGACCGCGCTGGTCTCGGGCAGGACCGCGGCGACCGGGGCGCTGCCGACGGAGGAGATCCGCAGCGTCCCGACCCTGCGGGAGACCTCGGAGCTGACAGAGGAGCTTCCGGGCCCCGGGGTGCGGCCCGGGCGCCCCTACGGGTTCGCCGGCGGGTGGTACCGCTCGCTCAGCGGCCTGGCCGAGGCCTTCCATGCGGACACGGACGCCGCGTGCGAGCTGTTCGGGGACCCGGACGAGCGGGCCGACCTGGCCGCGTGGATCGCGGAGCACCCGGGGGACACCGGGATCGACCCGGACCTGCTCCGCCTACAGCCGGTGGACGTCGAGCTGGCGGTCCTGCGGTTCGTCGCCCGGGCCCGCCCGGACCTGCCGCCGAGGTACCGGGGAACCGACGTGGGACTGTCAGGAGCGCGGGCGACGGCCGCCGGACGGGCGGATCCGCTGGACGACGACATCGACCTGCCCCTGAACGCGGCCGAGGCGGCGGCCGGGTGCGACTGCCGGGAAGCCGGCCACCCGTGCCGCCCCGGGCAGGGGTGCGACGAGTACCGGCGCATGATCAGGGCGGCGCGGTCCGCGCTGGCCCTCTACCTCCGGGAGAGCGAGCGCTACGCCGCCGTGCTGTCCTCGGCCGAGCCCCGGTCCCGGACGGCGTTCGACCGCAGGGCGGACGGCGGCCTGTTCCTCCGGGCCGTCCTGGCCCCGGACGAGTGGCGGCGCGCGGTCGGGCGGGACCGCGACGCCCTGGACCCGTCGCTGCGGCGGCACCTGCCGCCCGAGCCGCCGACCGGGACCCCGCAGCCGGTGTGGGCGTGCCACGGGCTGGTGGTCCGTGTGCTCCGCGAACTCCTCGCCCGACTCGACTCCCGGCACCGGAAGCTGAGCGAGAGGATCGAACGGCGGGAGGCGTTCGCACTGGCGCTCAGGCGCCGGAACACGCAGCACACGTGGGCCCGCCTGATCGCGGCGGGTGCGGCGTGCCTGTTCGCCCTCCCGCTCTACTTCAGCGACGACCGGGCGGTGGACGCGGTCACGGGGGTGGCGCTGACGGCGTTGCTCTGGTCGGTCTTCTTCCTGCTCGGTTATGCCCTGGTGATGATCGCCGCCGACTCCCACAAGATGCTGCACCCCCCGCCGTCGGACAGGATGAGGAAGAAGTACCGGTCCACCCGGGGATGGCGGAACAAGGCGCGCAAGGCGGAGGGGGACGCCGCGCGGCTCCGCCGGGAACTCGTGGAACTGGACGGGGCCCGCGAGCGGTTGCCCGCCTGAAGCGGCCCGGACCACTCGGGGCCGGGAGCCGGTCTCGCGGGCGCCGCCGCCTCCCGCGCCCGATGTGGGGGGACGCCGCCGGGGGCGTCCGGTTCTGTCCCGCGGAACATGGCGGTAGGCCGAGACGGGCGGGTGTGAAGGGCGTTTTCCCTCGTCGTGGGGTGTGGACTCAGGGTCAAGAAAACGAGGACCGTGGGTCAAGGACATTTCGGCGAGAAATCCATAGCTTGGGTGAGCCGGGGAGGGACGGACTCCCCGGCGGCCTCGGGCCGAGGGACACTGCCCACAACGGGGTCGGACCCTCTCGTACGAGGCTGAGCACGTTCCCATCCCCATCATCGCCATGAGTGAGGAAAAAGACACATGTCCCCCACCCCCCGCGGAAAGCGCTTGCGGCGCCTGGTGTCGGTCGCCGCCGCCGCTGCCGGACTCGTGACCCTGACCGCGGTCCCGGCGTCCGCGCATGTCTACGACGGCGCCGACCCGCAGTCCACCGGATGCTCCGCCAATTCGACCACGGTGGACCAGATCTCCCGTGACGGGATGACGTTCCAGCTGAGGTGGTCCTCCACCTGCTCGACCAACTGGGTGCGCATCGTCGGCTACCCCGGGACGATCCCGGCCTCCCAGCGTGCCGGTCTGTGGATGGACGTCAGGGACGTCGACCGCGGCGTCTCGGCGCTGTTCACCGGGAGCACCTCCATCAGCGGAACGCGCTGGGGCGACATGGTCTACTCGCCCGGAAGCAACTGCGCTCTGGGGCGCATCAACTACAAGGTCGGCGGCATCGACGGCGGCTACGACCTGGTCCTGTCCAGCAGCTCCTGCTGACACGGGCGGGGCCCGTCACGTGTCCTTTCGCGCCCCGGTCTGCACCCGCGGCCCGGGGCGCGTCCGGAACGCGCGGACCGTGGTGCGGCTCCGGGGCGACTGCTCTCCCACGGGGCCGCGGGCCCTCCCCGTCAGGGGGCGCGGCCGCATGCGGCCTCCAGGTCACAGATCGGACGAACCGGCCGGTAACCGGGGGGCGGTCGGGGATCGTGGAGCCGGAGTACGCACGCGTCCACGGGCCGGGGCGGCGCCCCACGCCCGGCAGGACGGGCTCCCCCTCCCCACCGCTCGAAGGGTTCCGATGACTGATCGCACGGAGTCGATCGAATCGATGCGGCAGCTCGCCGCGGCCTGGCGCACCATGGTGCTCGACCGCGACGCGGACGCCGACGTCCGGGACCTGCCCGGCATCGCCGTCCGCTGGGCCGACTGCCGGTTCGCGTTCTGGAACTGCGTCACGCTGACCGACGTCGGCGCGGACGCGCCGCTCGTCGAGGAGCGTCTGACCGGGGCGGCGGAGATCATGCGCTCCAAGGCCCGTCCGGGGTTCCTGTGGCTGTTCGAGAACCTCCTCGGCGAGGACGCGCGGGAGGGGGTGCGGGCGACCGCGGAGAGGGCCGGCCTGGAGTTCGCCTTCTCCGGCACCGGCATGGCCGGCGACCTCCTCCCCGTCGCCGAGCCCTCCCATCCCGACCTGGCCTTCGTGCGCGTGACCACCGAGGAGCTGCTCCGGGAGTACGCGGACCTCAACTCGCGCGCGTACGGGTTCCCGCTGGAGGACGGCCGCGACGGGCTCCTCGGGTCCGCGCTGTGGAAACAGGGGATGTACGCCTACCTCGGCCTGCGCGACGGCGTCCCCGTGACGTGCGCCGCGACGGTGGAGGCGGAGGGCCGCCTGTTCGTGGCGCTCGTCGCCACGCACCCGGACTGGCAGCGCAGGGGCTACGGCGAGGCGGTCACGCGCAAGGCGCTGCACGAGGGCGGGCGGGCCACCGGCCTGACCCGCGCGACCCTGCACGCGACCGAGGCGGGGGCGCCCGTGTACCCCCGCATCGGCTTCCGGCCGAACTCCCCGGTGCACTTCTACGGTCTGAAGGGCTGAGCTCCCCGGCGTGTCCGGGGCGGACCTCGCGCCCAGGCTGCGGCGAGGAGCGCCGGAACGAGGCGAGCGGCGGGCCCGGGTACGAGGACCCCTGAGCGGCGAACCCGCCGCCCGCCGATTGAAAACCCAAGAGAGAGGGTCCCGGGAATCCTCGGGGACTTCCGGTCGACGGGAAAGACATCCTGAGCGCAGTTCCGGGGACGCCCCGAAAGGGACATCCGTTCGCATTCCGGTGCCGGATGGGCCGAACCCCGGACGCCGTCGTGAGCCTTCACTACGCTCGCCCCGACAGCGCTGCGAGGAGAGGCCGAGGATGCGGGAGATCGAGGCGAAGTACCGGGTGCACGACCCGGAGGCGGTTCTGACCGCGCTCCGGGAGGCCGGGGTGACCCTGGGGGAGCCGGTCCACCAGGACGACACGGCCTACGCGCCCCCCGGCTGGGATCCGGGGCAGGGCAAGCGCGGCTTCACCTTCGCCCGCCTGCGCACCGAGGACGGCGTGCACATCGTGACGGCCAAGACCCCGTTGGCGAACGCGATGGAGTGCGTGGAGCACGAGACGGCCGTCGCCGACCGGGACGGGATGCACGGTGTCCTGACCGCGCTGGGCTATGTGCCGAGCGTGCGGATTGTCAAGAGCCGTCGGACGGGACGGGCCGGCCCGATCGCGGTGTGCCTCGACGACGTGCGGGGAGCCGGGGTGTTCCTGGAGCTCGAGGTGCTGGTAGACGACGACCGGGACGGACGGGCGGCCCAGGAGGAGCTGGACGCGTGGGCGCGCGGACTCGGGGTGGACCTGGAGCGGGTCACGGAGACCTACGACGTCCTGGTGCGCCCCGTGCCCGCCTGAGGCCCGCGGCGGTGCCCCGCGGCCCCGCTCCCGTGGCCGGAGGGCGTCGCGCGGCGAGCGCGGGTCGGACTGCACGACGCCTCGCGGCGTGATGCCGCTGTGCCGGGGCCCTCACCGGGGGAGGCGGAGGGGCCCGCTGCTCTCCCGGGGCACCAGCTCTCCGCCGGGGAGCATCTCCTCGGCCACCGGTGCGCCCTCGACGGCCCCGATGAGCAGGGTCGCCGCACGGCGGCCGTATCCGACGATGTCGCGGCGGACCGCCGTCAGGGCCGGCCTCACCAGACGGCACAGGAGCGAGTCGTCCCAGGCCACGATGGACAGCTCGGAGGGGACCGCGACGCCCATCTCCTCGGCCACCGCCAGCCCGCCCACCGCCATCACGTCGTTGTCGTACACCAGGGCCGTCGGGCTCTCGGGCAGGGCCAGGAGGCGCCGGGTGGCACGCGCGCTGTGCTCCCCGCTGCCGTCGGTGTGCACGACCACGGCCCGGTGGCCGAGGTCGCGCGCGGTCTGCTCGAAGGCCTTGGCCCGCGCGTGCGCGTGGGCGAGGTCGGCCGGCCCCGCGACGTGGGCCAGGCTCGTGTGCCCCAGGGCGACGAGGTAGTGCATGACCTCGTTCATCGTGGGGTGGTCGTCGACCGGCAGTGACAGCGTGCCGTTCCCCTCCATCGCGGCTCCGAGGACCAGGGCGGGCACGGCTGGCGAAGACGCGGGGGGCTGGCCCATGCGCTCCTCGGCCAGGATCACACCGTCGACACGGCCCCGGGTCTCCCAACGGCGGCGCGGAGATCCCTCCCCGTCGGGATCGGAGTGCACGATCATGTCCATCCCGGTGGAGGCGAGTGTGTGCTGGACCCCCTCGACCAGGAGCGCGAAGGAGGAGTGGCTGCCCCAGAGGCGGCCCGCCCTGCGGGTCACCAGTCCGATGGTGGCCGTCCTGCCGCCCGAGGACAGGGCGCGCGCCGGGCCGCTGGGCGACCAGCCGAAGTCGCGGGCGGTGGCCAGGATGCGCTCGCGGGTCTGCGCGGAGACACCGGGGCGGCCGTTGAGGGCGTAGGACACCGCTCCTTTGGAGACCCCCGCCGCTCTGGCGATGTCCATGATCGTCGGGCGCCGCATCATCGAGCCCATCGGTACTCCTGTCGGGTGTGTCCGGTCGCGGCACGGGGCCTGAGCGGGTCAGGGCGTGCGGGGTCGGGGCGCGGTGATCTTCGCGACGGCCTCGCGGGTGAGTTCGCGGTCCGCGGGTTCGGGGTCCAGCGCCCGGTGGATCCCCGCCCCCTCGATGAGGGCGTCGAGCAGGCGGCCATGGCCGCGTGGACGGGCGCGTACCCGCCGCCGGGAGCGGTCAACGGTCCTCCTCCAGCGCGTGGTGGCCGTGCTCGAGGTAGACGGTGGTGCCGGACGCCCGGGCGGCCAGGGCCGCGGTGGCGCGCCGGGCCACGTGGGCGGGCAGCAGGTCGCCGAGGCGTCCGGGTTCCACCCACGCGCAGCCCGACAGCTCGTCCGGGGGAAGGCGCAGTTCGGCGCCCTCGGGCAGGTGGGCGGTGAACAGCCACTGGAGGGCGGCGGTGCGCTCCCCGGAGGGCGGGACCCAGTCGACGGCGGCCAGGTGCGTCACGGTGGCCCGGACACCGAGTTCCTCGGCCAGTTCGCGGCGGCACGCGGCCAGCGGGGACTCGCCGTGTTCGACGATGCCGCCGGGGAGGCCCCAGGGCCGGTCGGGCTTGTAGGCGCGCTCCACCAGCAGCACCTGTCCGCCGGGGGAGAGGATGAGCGCGCCCGCCGCGCCCCGGGTGGCGGGCAGGCGCGCGTAGAACTGCCGCTCTGCTGCGGTGTCGGGGTGGCTCACCCCGTCGAGCCTAGTGCTGCGACCGCACAGGTTCGCCGGGTTCGGTCAGACCTGCTCGGAGGCGGCTGCGAGGTGTCGGAGGCAAGTGTCGGCGGCCGTGAGGTAGGGCTTGTGCAGCGCCTCGCTGTAGAGCCGCATCTCACGGGCTGCTCGGTCCAGGCACTCCCAGAACACGAGCGGCAGGTCGAGGTCGTCACCGAGATCAACGATGCAGTCGAAGGCGAGTCCCAGCTCGTCGTGCTCCAAGAACTCGAGCGTCAATGAGAAATCGATGTCGGGCAGGCCCGCCAGGTGGGCTCGAGCAGTGTCGAGGTGGCTTCGGGCCCGGTTCCAGCCGGCCTGAAGCGCCTCACGATCAACGGTCATGGTGCCATTGTCGTTGGTGTGGTCGGTGCACTCACCCGGTTTTCGCGGGTCGTCCGCCCCGGCGCAGCCCCTTCTCGCTGCGGACGCGGGTGCGCTCGCGGCACTGGGCGGCGAGGACGTCGGGGTGGCGGGCGTTGGCGTTGCCCCGGCGCAGGCAGGCGTGCAGGGAGCGGGTCTGGGCAGTGTGGTCGCGGTGGTTCGAGTTTGCGGACGGGCCAGCGGGTGAAGGGCCGGCCGGGTTCGGTCGGGCGGGTGGTGGCCGTCGTGACGACGAATGCTCGACGTCATGGTGGCCCTGGACCGGCCCGACCGAGCGCAGGCGCCGAGCGCAGGCGGCGTCTCCTTCGCGGCCCGGGAGCTGCCGCGGCGATCGAAGGAGGCCGACCCGCTGTTCGCCTTCGTGCTCTCCGGCGGCGAACCGGAGCCCGCCCCGACCTGCAACAGCGAGATCTTCCGCGTGCAGCGCGCCCGGGGCCTGCCGGAAGGCCTCTGCCCTATTCTCGACGCCATGGCCGACGACCGGCCGGTGGCCCGGACCCTGGACCGTGAGGAAACCCCGTATGAGTGACCACGACCTGTTGGCGGGGCTCGACGGCGAGCGCCGGGCCTCGGGGGACAGCACCGGCCGGGGAGGCGTCGTCCGCGAGCACGCGGCGGACGGCTCCGAGCGCCGGATCGTCTACGTGCGCTGCGCCCCCGGTGAACTCGACGGGGTCATCCGGGAGGAGGCCGACCTCGCGCGCCGGACGCCCTACACCCTGGAGTGGAAGGTCTACGGCCACGACACCCCCGCCGACCTGGGCGAGCGGCTCACCGCAGCGGGTTTCGAGCCCGACGACCGGGAGAGCGTGCTGGCGCTGGCGGTCGACGGGGCCGACCCGGCGGCCTTCGACCCGCAGGGGCGCGACATCCGGCGCGTCGTGGACGAGCGGGGCCTGGACGACTACGCCGAGATTGCCGCCGCCCTCGGCCGGCGCGACGTGGAGCAGGAGCGGCGCAGGCTCGCCGAGGGACTGCGGAGCGCACCGGAGGCGATGAGCGTCCACATCGCCTACGAGGACGGACGCCCCGCGGCCTGCGGCCGGATCCACCTGCGGCCGGGCGGCCCCTACGCCGAGCTGGCGGGCGGGCGCACCCGGCCCGAGCACCGCAAGCGGGGCCTGTTCACCGCGCTGGTCGGCAGCAGGCTGGGGGAGGCGCGGGAGCGGGGGCGCACCCACGTCCTGGTCGACGCCCTGCCGACCTCGGAGCCCACGCTGCGCAGGCGCGGCTTCGAGCCGGTGACCTGGACCCGGCCCTACGTCTACGAACCCGGCGCCTGAAGTCCGCCGGGGTGTGGAAGGGGAAGGCATGAGCGAGGACGTCGCCGTGGTGGGGAGCGGGCCCAACGGCCTGGCCGCAGCGGTCACCATGGCCCGGGCGGGCCTGTCCGTGGCCGTGTACGAGGCGGCGGAGGACATCGGCGGCGGCCTGCGCACCTCGCCGCTGTTCCGTGACGACGTGGTGCACGACCTCTGCTCGGCCGTGCACCCGATGGCGGCGGCGTCCGCGTTCTTCCGCGAGTTCGACCTGGCGGCCCGGGGCGTGGAGCTGCTCACGCCGCGGATCAGCTACGCCCACCCGCTGGAGGGCGGCCGGGCGGCGCTCGCCCACCACGACCTGGACGCCGCCTGCGCGGGCCTGGGCCGTGACGGGCGCGCCTGGCGGGCGCTGATGGAACCGCTGCTGGAGCACAGCCGCGCGGTGGTGGACTTCGCACTGGGCCGGCAGCGCAGCCTCCCCGCGGACCTGCGCGCCCCGCTGCTGCTGGGGCTGGGCATGCTGCGCCACGGCACCCCGTTGGCCCGGCACGCCTTCGCGGGGCCGGAGGCCGCGGCGCTGCTCGCCGGGGTGGGCGCCCACGTGGTCGGCCGCATGCCCACGCCCTCCTCGGCCGCGGTCGCCCTCCTGCTGGGCCACCTCGCCCACGGCTCCGGCTGGCCGGTCCCGCGCGGCGGGAGCGCGCGGATCGCCGAGGCGATGGCGGCCGATGTCCGGGCCCACGGCGGAACCCTCGCCACCGGGCAGCGGATCGACGACCTCAGGCAGGTCCGAGGCGCGCGGGCCGTGTTCCTGGACCTGTCCCCGAAGGAGTTCCTGAGGATCGCGGGCCCGCTGCTGCCCGGCGCCTACCGCGCGGGCCTGCTCGCCTTCCGGTACGGCCCCGGGGCCGCCAAGGTCGACTTCCTCACCTCGGAGCCGATCCCCTGGGCGAACCCGGAGGTGGGGGCGGCGGGGACGGTCCACCTCGGGGGCCGCCAGGGGACCGTGTTCCGGCAGGAGTCCCTGGTGGCCCGGGGCAGGCCGGGGGAGGCGCCGTTCGTCCTGGTCGTGGACCCGGCCGCGGCCGATCCCGGGCGCGTCGGCGCCGGGGGGCACCGGCCGGTGTGGGCCTACGCGCACGTGCCCCACGGGGACCCCGCCGACCCCGCCGAGCTCGTGACCGCCCGCATCGAGCGGTACGCGCCCGGGTTCGCCGACACCGTGGTGGCGCGGAGCTCCCGGAGCGCGGCCGACCTGGAGCGGTACAACCCCAACTACGTGGGCGGCGACATCGCCTCCGGTGCGATGACCCTCAGGCAGACGCTGCTGCGGCCCGTGCCCCGCTGGGACCCGCACCGCACCCCTCTGCGCGGCGTCTACCTGTGTTCGGCGTCCGCCCCGCCCGGACCCGGTGTGCACGGCATGGGGGGCCACCTGGCCGCCAGGTCGGCGCTGCGCCGCGAGTTCGGCGTGCGCACGCCTCCGGCGCTGTCGCCGGCGCCCCCGGGGTAGGGCGTGTCCGTCCGGGCCCCGGCCCGGGGACGGCCGGACCGCACCCGTGCGCAGGTGTCGCCGGTGACCTCCTGCCCGCGATCACCGGCGGAACCGGGAACGGTACGCCCCGGGGGCCGTGCCCCGGGCACGTCTGAAGGCACGGCTGAAGGCGTGCGGCGAGGCGTAGCCCACCGCGCCGGAGATCGACTCGACCGGCTCGTCGGTGTCGCGGAGCCGGACGGACGCCAGGTCGATGCGCCACTGCGTCACGTACGCGCCCGGCGTCTGTCCGAGGGCGGACCGGAAACGCCTGGACAGCGTCGCCCGGGAGACGCTCGTCGCGACGGCCAGGGCCTCCGTGGTCCAGGGGTGCTCCGGTCGGGCGTGGACGCGTGCCAGGGCGTCGCGCACGACCGGATCACGCATCGCCCCCAGCCATGAGCCGGACCGCTCCTCCGGGTGGCGGGCCAGCCAGGCGCGTACGAACTGGACGAGCAGGAGGTCGACGATGCTGTTGACGGCGGCGGCGGTGCCGATCTGCGGCTGTGCGAGCTCCTCGGCGAGAAGTTCGGCGGTCCTCCCGAACTGCGTGTTCTGGCGGGCTGTGACGTGCATCGGCCGGGCCAGGGAGGTGAGCACCGGTGTGCTCACCTCCGGGTCCTGCTCATAGTGCAGGACGATCACCTCCGCCTGTGCCGGCTCCGAGCCCAGCCGCAGGGCCCGGCCGTCGCCGAAAGACCGGGCCGCCGCCTCACGGTCGCAGGAACCCATGGTCACGCCGGCGCCGCCGGCTATCCCGTGCGCGGTGCCCGGCGGCACCAGGACGGCGTCTCCGGCCTGCACCCGAAGAGGTTTCTCGCCTGAGGCGTGCAGCCACACCGTGCCGCGAGAGACCACGTGCAGTGTCGCTCCCGGAGAGGAGTCCAGCCACAGGCCCCAGGTTCCTCCGGCCTTCACCATGACCCCGAGTGCCCCACGTGAACCCGAGACACGCAAGACCTCCGCCAACACGTCCATGGGTCCATTCTCGTCCGCGCCGCGGACCGCCCGTCGGCGGGCGGTAGCGCACGTTCCTTCGTTCACAGCTTCAGGCCACGTCGAGAACGACCTTTCCGTGCACCTTCCGCGCGAACAGCGCCTGGACGGCGTCGTCCACGTCCCGCCAGTCGCCTCGCAGGCCGACCGGCGCCGAGAGCCTCCCGGCGGCCATGAGGTCCAGCAGGTCCGCCAGTTCCCCGCTGGTCGGTGTCATGTCGCCGTAGGTGGCGATGCTGCGGGGTTCGCCGAAGCCGAACAGGGCCCCTGGCGGGAACGTGGTCTCCTGCCCCGAGGAGTAACCGACCAGGTGGATGGTGCCGCCCTCGGCGAGCGAGTTCCACGCCCGGGCCACCAGCGGCCCGCCGACCGTGTCCAGGACGAGGTCGAACCGGTCCCCGGTCTCGGCCAGGTCGGTCAGGACCTCGTCGGCGCCGAGTCCGCGCAGTCCGACGGCCCGGTCCGGCGAACCGACGAGTGCCGTCACCCGGGCGCCCGCCAGTGCCGCCAGCTGGACGGCGAAGTGCCCGACGCCCCCGCTGGCACCGGTGACCAGGACGTTGCGCGCCAGCAGGGAACGCTTGCGCAGCACCCGGAACGCGGTGACTCCGGCGATCCCCAGCGCGGCGGCGTCGGCCAGGTCCACGCCCTCGGGAACGGAGCCGAGCGAGGCGGGGTCGACCGCCACACGCTCCGCCCACGCGTGAGGGGTCATTCCCAGTGCGACGCGCGTACCTTCGGGCGGCCCCGAGCCGTCGGATGCGGCGCGCACCACGACTCCGGCCGCGTCGTGACCGTGCACGGCGCCGGCCGTCCACCGGTGCACGTAGTTCAGCTCTCCGAAGTTGAGGCCGATGTGCCGTATCTCCACCAGCGCCTCACCGGTGGACGGTACGGGCTCGTCGACATCGGCGAACCGGATGGGACCGGCCTCGCCGTGAGCGACCACGAGGGCGCGCATAGGGTGTGTTTCCTTCTGTCGTCGATAAAACGGAACGCTTGGCGCGGCAGTGGGTCAAATACGCAAATAACGTACTGCCGACTTCTTGAAATCCTACGCAGGACCGGGGTGGCGGCCAGCCCCGGGAGAATCAATCAGTTGACGATCTGTGTCAGAGCGACTCGCGGCGCGACGAGCCCTGTGCCCCTCCGGCGGACGGCGCTGTGAGGGGCGGGGGACGGCCGGACGGCCCGGCGCGGCCGGCCTGGGGGCATGCGTCCGGCGCCGGTGCTTCGGCGGGCGGAATCGCCCGCCACGGGTCGCGATGATCACGGCAGGGGCTCCGCCGCAGGGAATTCCGTTATTCGCTGCGACAAAGCCTCGATGGGTTGTCAGCACACGGAATTCCGAAAACCCGACCTGAAAAGGAATCACCGCTACCGCCGTCCGCCGACACCCGCCCGCGGCGCGGCCACGGGGCCGGGTGCGGCGACTCACCGGACTGCTGTGCGGCTCACCGCGGCTTCGGCAGAACCGGACCGTGTGCGGGTGCCGCACGCCTCGGGCGTCGGCGCGTGCGCGTACGGTTCCGCGGGCGCCCCTCCGGCGACGGGCCGGCCGCCCCGACGGCGGCCATCGCGCAGCGCGCCCCTCAGGCGTGGTCGTGCGCAGCCGGCACCGCGCCGACCTCCTCGCCCTCGCCCAGCACGACGAACTGGCCCATCATCCCGTCGTCCTCGTGCTGCAGCAGGTGGCAGTGGTACATGTACGGCATGTTCGGGTCGGTGTGGCCGCCGAAGCGCATCGCGAGCCGGTAGTGCCTGCCCTGGGCCACCATGACCGTGTCCTTCCAGCCCCGCAGGTGGGGCGGCGGGGTCTCGCCGTCGACCGTCAGGACCTGGAACTGGACGTCGTGGACGTGGAAGTTGTGCAGGTAGCCGTTGTCGTTGGTCACCTCCCACACCTCCACGGTGCCCTCGCGGACGCCGAAGTCGATGCGGTCCATCGCCATCGAGCGGTCGTTGATCCGGTCCGAGGCGAGCACGAAGGAGCGCTCCTGCGCCACCGCCTCGGCGGCCAGGTCCGGCGCTGCGCCGAGCACCGCGGGGACCTCGGTGCCGTCGGACAGGGTGTCGGCGGCCCTGAACCGGCAGATGTCGAGCAGGTCCGCGAAGCCGTCGAGCCTCCCCGACGCCCCGCCGTACTCCGGGGAGGGGTAGGAGCGCAGCTCGACGGTCTCGCCGGGCTCGAAGGCCACGACGATCTCCGCCCGCTCGCCCGGCGACAGGTGCAGGCGGTCGGTCTCCCACGGCTCGGCGAGCAGGCCGCCGTCGGTGGCCACGAGCGAGAAGGCCCGGTCGTCCGAGAAACCGAAGTTGTACAGGCGGGCGTTGGACCCGTTGAGCAGTCGCAGCCGCACGAGCCCGGTCGTGACGTCGAAGTACGGGCCCAGCGTGCCGTTGACGAGGATCTCGTCACCGATCACGCCCAGCGAGCCCGCCAGCGGGATCCTCTCCTCGAACTGGTTGTCCCGGTCGAACGCGCGGTCCTGGACGATCATCGGGATGTCGTCGACGCCGTATTCCGAGGGCAGGTTCAGCGCGTCGGTCGCGTCGTCGTCGACGATGAACAGCCCGGTCAGTCCCCGGTAGGTGTGGTCACCGGTCGCCCCGTGCACGTGGGGGTGGTACCAGAGCGTCGCCGCTTGCTGGTCGATCCTCCACCGCGGCTCCCAGGTGCCGCCGGGGGCGACGGTCTGGTGCGGTCCGCCGTCCATGGCCGCGGGCAGGTGCATGCCGTGCCAGTGGAGCGAGGTCTCCCGGTCCAGTTCGTTGCGCACCGCGAACGCGACCTCCTCGCCGCGCCGGGCGCGGACCGTGGGGCCGAGATAGGTGCCGTT
Source organism: Nocardiopsis tropica (assembly GCF_042660575.1). NCBI lineage: Bacteria > Bacillati > Actinomycetota > Actinomycetes > Streptosporangiales > Nocardiopsidaceae > Nocardiopsis > Nocardiopsis tropica. The sequence continues at coordinate 77,594 of NZ_JBHSUF010000014.1, read as the reverse complement.
CACGCCCCAGGTGCGGGTGGCCGCCCCCTCCTTGAACGCCGTCTCGCCCGACCGGAGGCCGAGCGTGAACACCCGTGACCCCGCCTCGCCGGGCGCGGACTCGGCCAGGGGAGGGATGGCCAGCGCCGAGTCGAAGCCGATCCTCCCGGCGGTGTCCCGTTTCGCGGCGGCGTAGTAGACGCCGAGGCCGCCTCCGGCGAGGGCGAACGCCCCGCCGATGCCGATACCGAGGACCTTGAGAGCTGTGCGACGTTCCATGGGACGAACATCCCGCGGGACGGGGCGCCGTCGCGTCGGCGATACCTACGTAGACGGTTCTCCCGGAGCCCCGGGGAAACAGGGCGCGGGCCGACGCGACGATGCCCCGGCCCGCGAGCACACGGACACCTGCGTGGCCGCCGGCCCTGCCGTCCCCCGGCCGGCGACGACCGGTCCCCGGTGCGGAGCCGGCCGGCGGGAAGCCCGGCGGCCTGTGCCCATCGGTGTTCCCGTGAGCGCAGGCGCTGACGTCCTCGCGGCCGTCGACATGCGTCAGGGGCCGGGGCGGCGTCCGCGGCGGGCGAGGACGGCGTGGAGCGCGGCCAGGCACGACGCGAGCAGCAGGAGCGCCGCACTGCCGAGGAGCGCGGTCGGCAGGCCTCGGAGGGCGAGCAGGCCGCTGGTGGCGATGACGCCGAGCGAGTTCGCCGTGCGCAGGAAGGCGAACATCTCCGCACGGCGTCCGGGCGGAGCGAGTCCGTCGACGACCAGTGAGTAGAACGTCCCCAGGAGCGGCAGGAAGAACCCCAGGACCGCCGCTCCCGCGAGGGTCAGGGCGATGTGCCCTCCGGCGAGGATCACGCCGGAGGCCGCGGTGCTCATCACGAGGAAGAAGGCGACCTTCCAGCGCTCCGGCACACGGTTGCGGAGGCTGACCCAGACGCCGCCGGTCACGGCGCCGACGCACAGGACCGAGGCGAACAGGAACGCCCAGCCCGGGGCGAGCCCGAAGGAGAGGGCGAACGACACGGCGCCGACCTCGACGGCCGCGACCGCTGCGCCCCCCGCGGCCGCGCAGAACAGCCAGAGGAGCACCTCGGCGGGGATCCGTTCGCCCGTGCCGCTCGGTTGGCCGTCCTGGGGTCCGCGCGCCTGCGGAATCGGGGGCAGCAGGAGCATGGGCCCCACTCCGAGCACGGTGATCGCCGCCATCGCCCCGACGGGCGAGACCGCGCCGAGCAGGGACGCGAGCACGGGGGACAGCACGAAGTTGATCTCGTTGAGCGTCGCGGCCACGCCCAGTGCCCGGGGCAGCCGGTCCGGGGAGACCAGGTGGTTGAGGAGGAGCCGCTGGTAGCCGTAGGCGGCTCCGTTGACGAGGCCCGCGGCGACGACCGCGGCGACGAGGAACGCGAACGGGGCACCCACGGCCGCCAGCACGGTGACCGCGGCGAGGGCTATCGTGCGCACGGCGATCAGGGCCCGGAGGTAGTGCACACCGTTGAACCGTCTGCCCAGGCGCGAGACGGGGACGGCGCCCAGGACCTGGGCCGTGGTCATGGCGAAGACCATCGTGGCGCCGGACTCGACCGAGCCGGTGAGGGGGAGGGCCACCAGGCCGAAGGCGATGGGCGCGGCGGCCTGCGGCACGCCGAGGGTGCCATAGGCGAGCTGCCATCGTAGGATGCTGGCCCCGGCCCGCGGCGTACCCGTCTTCCGGAGCGGGGGAGTCACGTGCTTGAGGGTCATTCGCGCCTCTCACCTTCGTCTGTGCACACGGCGGACGGGCCGGCCCGGCAACCGAACAAGCATGTGTGAGCATTATAGTGCTCATCTTGGAGTCGTCCCGAGACACCGGCTGAGGAGCGCATGACCGAGCAGATCCGTCCCGAGGTGGTCGTCCTCCTGGGCAACCGCATCCGCGCGGTACGGCAGGGCAAGGACCTGAGCGTGGTGAAGCTCGCCGAACTCAGCGGTGTGAGCCGGCGGATGCTCACGCAGATCGAACTGGGCCAGGCCAACCCGAGCATCGCGACGGTCGACAGGATCGCCTCCGCGCTGGGCACGACGTTCCCGGCGCTCGCCGGCGTGCTGGGGGAGGGCCCGCCCGAGGGGGTAGAGGTGTGGTCGACGCCGAACGGGAGTTGGGCGAGCCTCCTGCAGGCGGTCCAGACGAGCCAGGTGTTCGTCGAGATGTGGAAGTGGCATCTGGTCGGGGGCGACCGCTACCACGTCTCTCCCGCCGCGGGCGCACCCGAGACCATGGCCCACGTCCTCCAGGGCCAGCTTCTCGTCCGGTCCGGCTCGTCGGACCTGCGCGTCGACGCAGGGGGATCGGCGCGGATCGGGAACACCGCGGACCACACGTTCGAGACGGGCACCGACGTCGCCGTCTTCCTCGGGGTGGTGACGATGCCCCGCCTGTGAGACGCCTTCTCCGCCCCGCGCGGATGAACCGGCCCTACGCGGACGGGGACAGGTCGGGCAGGTCCTTGAGCTGTCGGCGGGAGGTGAGCCCCAGCTTGCGGAAGATGTTGCGCAGATGGGCGTCGACGGTGCGCGGGCTGATGAACAGCCTGGCCGCCACCTCGTTGGACGTCGCGCCGGTGGCGACCAGGCGGGCGATGTGGAGCTCATGCATCGTGAGCCGGTCCCGGGTGTGCCCGGAGCGGCTGCGGGCCGTCTCGCCCGTGGCCCGCAGCTCGTCGGCGGCCCGCCGGGCGAACGCCTCCAACCCCGCGCCGGAGAGCAGCGCGTGCGCCGTGCGCAGGTGCGGGCGGCAGTCCCGGCGGCGCCCCTCGCGCCGCAGCCACTCCCCGTACAGGAGGTGGGCCCTGGCCCGGTAGGGGAGCAGCGGACTGTCCGCGAGGAGTTCGACGGCCTCCCGGTAGTCGTCCTCGGCGCCGCTCACCAGTCCGCGGGCGTAGGCCGCCACGCCCAGGCCCGTCGCCGTCCCGCTCTCCCGGGTCCGTTCGGTCAGCGACGCCAGCGCCTCGGCCGCCGCTTCGCGCTCGCCGCACCGCACGGCGGCCTCCACCAGCTCGGGCAGGGAGAACCCGGCGATGAAGAGGTCCCCGTGGGCGACGGCCCGCCGGGCCTCCGCCAGCGCGGCCCGGTAGTCGGCCAGGCCGTTGTGCAGCACCGCCCCGGCCCAGTGGACGTTGGCGACCAGCTGCCCCACGCCCTGCGTCGCCGCCGCTGCCGTGGCGGTCCCGAACAGCGCGAACGCCTCCTCGCGGCGGCCGCGCATCGCCGCCAGGTGCAACCGGTGGTAGGTGATCGAGGGGGCGCCGGTCGCGTCGGCGATCGCCTCCTCCTCGGCGATCGCGGCCATCGCCCGGTCCAGGTCGCCCGCCAGCGCGGCGCCGGAGGCCGCCTGCGCCAGACCGAGGCGCAGCACGAGCGGCGACCCCGACTCGCGGCCGTTCTTCATCAGCCACTCGATGATCGTCGCGTGGGTGTGCGGGTCCCACAGCTCGGCGGCCAGCGTGACCGCGAGCGCCGGGTGCCGGGTCCACAGCGCCTCGCCGGCTCCGTCGAGGGCCTCGCGGACGAGGGGGACCGCCGCGCGGTGCCCCTGGGCGGCCAGCACGGTCAGCGCGTCCAGGACGTCGGGTCCGTGCGGGGGCGGCGCGGAGTCCTGCGCCGCGGCCAGGACCGTGTCCATCACCCCGCTCGCCTGGCCGACGAGCAGGCCCATCTCCAGTGCCTCCAGGTAGCTCTCACGGGACCGGGCGGGGTCCAGGGGAGCGAGCCTGCGCGCGGCGCGCAGCATGAACACCGGGCCGTCGCCGTCGCCCGGGCGCACGAAGGCGATCTGCCCCCGCAGCAGGTCGGCCTCGGCGTTCCGGAGCTCGTCCGGGCCCGAGCCGTCCACGGCCGTGAGCAGCCGCGCGGCCCGTTCGGCGTCGCCTGCGGAGAGCGCGGCCCGCGCCGCCGCGAGGGTCCGCCCGATCCGCCGGTCGGCGTCCAGCGTCAGCTCCGCCGCACGTTCGAGGAACGCCGCGGCGGCCACGGCTCCGCCACGGGCCTCGGCGCGCGACGCCGAGCGCTCCAGCTCGTCGGCGACGCCGTCGTCGGGTCCCGCGCTCGCCTGGGCGCGGTGCCAGGCGCGCCGGTCCGGTTCCACGACCGGGTCGGTGACCTCGGCGAGCGTGCGGTGGGCCAGCCGGCGCTCGTCCGCCTCCGCGGACCGGTAGACCGCGGTCCGGACCAGCGGGTGGTAGAAGCGGATGCGGGTGCCGAACTCCACGAGCCCGGTGGCGGAGGCGGCGGCGCCGACGGTCGGCAGGTCGATGCCCAGCCGCTGCGCGGCCGGCCACAGCAGCCCGGGGTCGCCCGTCGGGTCGGCGCTCGCGACCGTCAGCAGCCGCCGCGCCCCGGCGGACAGGCCGGCCAGCGCCTCCCGGAAGCCCAGCTCGACACGGGTCGTCACCGAGGACGCCTCCGGCGGAGCGAAACCGCCGGCCCTGGGCAGGGCGAGCAGAGCCAGGGGGTTCCCGCGCGCCTCGGCCACGATCCGCTCCCGGACCTGCTCGTCCAGCACCTCGTGACTCAGCGACGCGAGCAGCGTCCGCGCGTCGGCGTCGGCCAGCCCCTCGACGGTCAGGCCCGGCAGGTCGTCCAGCTCCCCGGCCGGGCAGGGCAGCCGCACCCCGAACACCAGGGCGACCGGTTCGGCGGCGACCCGGCGCGCGAGGAAGGCCAGGACCCTGGTCGAGGCCGCGTCCAGCCACTGGGCGTCCTCGACCAGGCACAGCAGCGGGCGCTCCCGCGCCGCGGCCGCCAGCAGCCCCAGGGCCGCCAGTCCGACACGGAACACGTCCGGGGTTCCCGTCGCGGTCCCGAACGCGACCAGCAGGGGGTCGCGGTGCTGGTCGGGCAGCTCGTCGAGGTGTCCCAGCACCGGCAGGCACAGCTGGTGCAGGGCGGCGAACGGCAGTTCCGCCTCGTACTGGGACCCGGACACGCGGACGACCCGGAACCCGGAGGCGGCGTCGCGGGCGTGGTCCAGCAGGGCGCTCTTGCCGATGCCCGCCTCGCCGCGCAGGACCAGTGCTCCGCCCCGGCCCGCCCGCGCGGACCCGGTCAGCTCCCCGATGCGGTCGCTCTCGTGCCGCCGGCCGACGAGTGAACCGCGAGGGGGAGCTGGCGTTCGCATGGCACGTACGTTACCAAGGGTGCGAATCCGGACGGGTAGGTCCGAACGTCGCTCTCCCGGCGGCCGGGACGCTGCGGCAGCCGGGCCCGCCCCCCGCCGTGGCGCCCGCACGGGAGCCGAGGAGGGGGCGGGCGCACGCCCGGCCGTGCCGCCGGGGCGGATCACCCGCTAGGACATCCGGAAACCCGCGGGCCCCCGCACCGTGTCGGCGAGCTCCTCGATCCGGGCGGCGGACACGGGCACGCCGGGCGCCTGCTGGACCCAGGCCACGAATTCCGTGGGGGTGAGGCCGGCCGGGGGCCGGCCCACGTACGGGAGGGCGTACAACGGGGTGTTGGGCTCGCTGCGCCAGCTGTCGGCCAGGGTGCCGAGGTCCACCGTGTCGAAGCCCAGGACGTCCAGGAGGTCGGCCACCTCCTCCTTGGCGTCCGGGTCGTCGCCGGAGAGCGGCACCGCGGTGCGGTCGGGGGCCCCGGCCGGGCGGAACAGCTCCAACAACTGCTTGGGGCCGATGTTGTGCAGCGCCTTCACCACCCGGGCGTCCGCGAGATGGCGCTGCACCAGTTCGCTGGAGGTCAGCTCGCCGCTGTCGAGTTCCGGCAGTGCGAAGCCGGGGTACAGCGCGTAGTTCATCGGGTCGATCACGGTCTTGCCGGCGAGCTCGGCCCGGGGCAGCCGCTCGTGGGCGGCCAGCGGCACGGAGGCGATGACCAGGTCACCGGCGCTCGCCGCTTCGGCCGGGGCGGCCGCACGGGCCCGCCCGCCGAGCTCCGCGACGGGACCGGCCAGCGTCCCGGGGCCGCGTGAGTTGCTCAGGACGACGTTCAGGCCGGCGTCGACGGCGCGGCGGGCGGCCCCGAGGCCGACCATGCCGGTGCCGATGACGCCGAGGGTTGTGGTGCTCACTCTGTTCTCCGTTCGCGTCTTCCGCGCGTCGCGGCCTCCGGCGGACGGGAGGACCGCTCCGGCGGGCTCGTATCCATCACAGCCTGAGCGGGCTACGCGAACAATGACCAGAAACGCCCGGCAGCGATCACATCATGTGATAGATCAGGCAGATGGAACTGAGGGCGCTGCAGTACTTCGTGACCGTCGCCGAGGAGCTGCACTTCGGGCGTGCGGCGCAACGGCTGGGCATAGTGCAGCCGGCGGTGAGCCAGCAGGTCGCCCGGCTCGAACGCGAGCTCGGAGCGGGCCTGCTCGACCGCACCTCACGCCGGGTACGGCTCACCCCGGCGGGCGAACGGGTGCTCGCCGAGGCCCGTAGGACCCTCGCCGCGGCGGCCCGCGTGCGGGTGGTCGCCGCAGAACCGGCGGCCGTCCTGCGGATCGGGGTCGCGTCCTGCGTCACCCGACGGCTCGACCGGGCGTTGGGCCGCCTCGGGGACGGCGAACGCCCCGCCGAGCCGAAACTGGTCGACCTGCCGGTGTCCGCGCGACTCGACGCCGTCCGCGACGGCGAGCTGGACCTCGCACTGGTGCGGGGCGCGTTCACCTCCGCGGCGATGACGGTCGTGCGCGCCTGGTCCGAGCCGCTGCACGCCGTGCTCGCGCGTGAACACCCCGCCGCCGGCAAGCCCGCGGTGAGCCTGCACGACCTCGATCCGCGCGGCCTGCGGGTTCCCGCCCGCGCCGGTGACCCGCCGATGCACGACGCGATCCTCGCCGCCCTGCCCGTGGCCCCGCTGCGGCCGCCTGCCGGGGACGTGCTCAACGTGCTGTTCGAGGTGGGCCGGGACCCCGGGGGCTGGACGCTGATGCCGGCCGAGCAGTTCGACGGGTCCCGCTCCGAGCGGCTGCTCCAGGTGCCGCTCGACCCGCCGGTGACCGTCGACGGCCACGTCGTCACCTCACCGGCCACCCCGGAGCCGTGCGTGGCGTCGTACGTGGCCGCGTTCGCGGATTGAACCCCCGCCCAGGGTGAGCGGGTCTTGCCGGGAAGGCACGCCGCGTCTCGCCCCGAGCCGGCGGCGACACGCTGAGCTCGCCCGCCCGGACCGGCCGCTGGTCGCGGATCTCCGCCGCCCCGGGGAGAAGCCGGCCGGGCCGGGGCGGCCCCCGGCCCGGGCCCGCCGGGGGCCGGGAACCTCCGCCCGCGCCCGCCCCGCCCGTGCGCCGACGCAGGCTCAGGTGACCAGCCCGTGCCGGTAGGCGTAGACCACCGCCTGGACCCGGTCGCGCAGGCCGAGCTTGGCCAGGATCCGCGAGACGAACGTCTTCACCGTCTCCTGGCTGATGAACAGGGCCGCGGCGATCTCACCGTTGGACAGCCCGTCCGCGATCAGGCGCAGGACCTCCAGCTCGCGCGGTGTCAGCGGCACATCGGCCGGCTCGGCCCGGGAGGGCCGGATCCGGGTGGCGAACCTGCCGACCAGCCGGCGGGTGACGTCGGGGTCCAGCAGCGCCGCCCCGGTAGCCACGGTCCGGATCCCGTGCAGCAGCTGGGCCGGGGGCGCGTCCTTGAGCAGGAACCCGCTGGCGCCCGCGCGCAGCGCCTCGTAGACGTACTCGTCGAGGTTGAACGTCGTGACCACGAGGACCTTGACGGGGTGTTCCACCCCGGCTCCGGCCAGGCGCCGCGTGGCCCCGATGCCGTCGAGCACCGGCATGCGCACGTCCATCACCACGACGTCGGGGCGCAGCCGCTCGGCGAGCTCGACCGCGGCCCCGCCGTCCCCGCACTCGCCGACGGTCTCGAGGTCGGGCTGGGCGTCGATGATGGTGACCAGCCCGGTGCGGATCAGCACCTGGTCGTCGCAGACCAGGACCCGGATCGGCTCGCTCATGCCCGGCCGCCCGCCGGTGCGCGGGCGGGGATGCGCGCGTCCACGCCGAAGCCCCCGCCCTCGCGCGGACCCGCGGTGAACTCGCCGCCCAGCACCTCGACGCGTTCGCGCAGGCCGGCCAGGCCGCGCCCGCCGCCCCCGGCCGGGAGGCCCGACGGCCCGGAGCGGTCGGTGGTGACGTTCACGGTGATCTCCTCGGGGCGGTGGCGCACGCGGACGGTGGTGGGGCTGCCGTGCGCGTACTTGAGGGCGTTGGTCAGGGACTCCTGCACGACGCGGTGCGCGACGAGGTCGGCACTGCCGCGCGAGGCGGCCGGGACGCCCTCCTCGGTGAACTCCACCGGCTGCCCGGCCCTGCGGGTGCGCTCCACCACGGACAGCAGCCCTTCGTCGGACCCGGGCACGGGGGCGGAGTGGTCGGGGTCGAGGACGTCGAGCAGGTGGCGCATGTCGGTGATGGCCCGCCGACCGGTGTCGGTGACCGCGGTCAGGGTCTCGTCCAGCCGCTCGGGAGCGGCCGTCAGGTAGCGGGCCGCCTCGGCCTGCACGACCATCGCGGTCACGTGGTGGGTCACGACGTCGTGCAGCTCGCGTGCGATGCGGGTGCGTTCGGCGGTGCGGGTGGACTCGGCGACGAAGCGGCGGCGTTCGGCCTCGGCGGCGCGGGTGGACCGCAGCCACGCCCCCGTCCCCCAGGAGAAGGCCAGCGTCGCGTAGAAAACCAGGTAGGAGGGAAAGGACTCACCCGTGCCGACCTGGGACACCGCGACCGCCAGCCCCACGTAGGCCGCCGTGCCCACCACCACGGCGGTGGGCCGGTGCCGGTGGAGGTGGGCGCCGGCGCTCAACACTGCGATGGGCAGAGCGGTGCCCGCGACCAGGTGGTAGCCGCTCAGCTGGTCGAGGGCGAAGCCGCAGGCCACCACGGCCAGGGACAGGGCCGGCCACCGGCGCCGCACGGCCAGGGGCAGGCACTGCAGGGCGGCCGCGAGCAGTCCCAGGGCGTCGAAGGGGCGGTCCGCCACGCCGCCGAAATCGGTCCCGTAGCCGTGCGTCGACGGAATGAGGGAGACGGAGAGGAGCAGCAGGGCCAGGGGCAGGTCCTGGAGGGTGACGTCGAGCCGCCGCCACAGGTGGGAGAGCCGCTGGAGCGAGGTCACCGGGGAGGCGTGGCGGCGGTGGCGGGTCGCGCGTCACGCCGGCGGACGGGGACGATCCGGCCGCGGCGGCGGGCGATCCACATGAACACCACGGTGGCGATGACGCAGAACACCACGGAGTAGATGCTGCCCTCGGGGCCGAACCCGCCGCCGGTGACCAGGGTGTGGCCGGACATGGTGGCGTCCAGCAGCCCCGGGGGTGTGCCGTTGCCCGAGACCTCGGTGCCGAAGAGGGCGGATCCGGCGATGTTCCAGCCGAAGTGCAGGCCGATGGGCAGCCACAGGCTGCGGGTGGCGATGTAGGCGGCGGTGAGCATGCCGCCGGCCTCGATGGCGATGGCGATGGCGCCCCACAGGGTGGCGTGCGGGTTGGCCATGTGGACGAGGCCGAAGGCCAGGCCGGTCAGTCCGAGGGAGATCCAGGTGCCGGCGCGCTCCTCGATGATGCGGAACAGCACACCGCGCCACATCAGTTCCTCGGTCACCGCGGCGGCGCCCATGAAGCCGACCAGGCCCAGGGCGCTCATCGGGGAGCCCAGACCGTGGACCTGGTAGCCGCCGAGGAAGGTGATGTTGGCGATGACCAGGGCGAACAGGCCGACCCCGAGGAGGGTGCCCCAACTGGTGGCGGCGGTGGCGCCCTTCCATGCCAGCTCGGTCACCTCGCGCTTCTCGGTGCGGCGCACCACCCACCGGTAGACGAACACCGAGATCACGACGGTGAGGAGGCCCAGGGCCAGGGTGAGCCAGGGGTTGTCCTGGACCGCGAAGGCCGCCTGTCCGCCGAGGAAGGCGACCGCGGCGACGGCCAGGAGCTGCCAGAGAAGTCTCATGGGGGTCTTTCATGACATCGGTGCGGCAGGGGAGCCGCGACTGGTGAGAACGCTACTGACCGGGGCGGGGCGAAGTCGTCACCATGGGGTGGACACCTGCGTGTAGCTCTTCCGGGGGACACGGGCCGGCGGAGTACCCCGGCCCGGGCCGTCGGGATCGCGGGCAAGGGGTGATGAACCGGGCCGCGCGGACCACTCCGGCGCGGTACGACCCCATGCCTGAGCCGGTGAATCCGTCCTGATACCGAAAGCAGTTAAAATGGGCCGACGCCTTTACCGGTACCAGTCCGCTTCCGCACCCTCGGGTAGGGCTGTTTCAGAAAAGACGGTGGTGTGCATGGCTGGTATTCGCATGCGGGGAGTATGCGTCGTGGCAACGGCTCTCCTGGCCTCTTCGTGTGCTCTTCCCTGGACAATGGTCAGCAATGACGACCCCGGTTGAAGTCCCGGGGAAACCGGGATGGCGGCTATCACGGGCACGGTGTACGACTCCTCGGGACAGCCGGTCGAAGGAGTGGTCATCCAGTGGTCGTCGAACGAGGAACCGCCCGTGTCCTCGCACGAGAGGGCTTCACGCTCCATCGACGACGGAAGCTACCGACTCGTCCTGCACCAGGGCAGCTGGGACGTCCACGGGACGAAGGACGGAACGAGGACCGAGCCGGAAACAGTGGTTCTCGGGGCAGACGGCGCCGTCGCCGACCTGCACTTCCCCTGACGGCAATTCATCATCTGGACGATCGCCCCGGCAGAGTGTTCGCCCGGCGGAGCAAGAGCCCACACGAGACGAACGCCAGGGGAGGGCCTTGCAGGTCTCGTGGTCCATGAAGGAACTGATGTCCATGTTGGCGAGCTCCAGGTTGACCACCATGATCCCAGCGCGATCGGTACGGACCAGCAGCGTGCCGGGCACACGCGGGCCGTCGCCGGTCCGGGGGAGGGGCAGAGAGGGTCGCGTCACAGAGGGCCTCGCGTCGGGTGGTGCGTGGTGGCCCCGTTTCTCCAGGCCGGGACCGACAGACGCCCCGGCCCGCCTCTACGCGGTCGGCCCCGTGACGGCGGACCACCGTTCGGCGAGGCGGTGGCAGGCGACGACCAGTTCTACGGGGGTCACGTCGGTGATCCCGGTGTCGAAGGTGGAGAGGATCCCGGCGACACCCGCCCACGACCACGCTCCCAGCGTGAGCCGGCAGTGGTCGGCGTCCAGGTGCTCGATGACGGACCCGCCGGGCGCCCAGCGGGCGACGACGTGGGCGGGCAGGTCGAGGCGCGCGGTTCCCATGCACGGCCAGGCGGTGGGGACGTCGCCCCGGTCGTGGCTGGTCATGACGAACCGGGCGACGTCGCCCCCGGGGAGGGCGCGGTCGGTGAAGGGCTGCGTCGTCGGGCGGGGGACCAGCCGGTCCACACGGTGGATGCGCCAGGCCTCCTCCGCGAGGTCGTAGGCGACCAGGTACCAGCGTGCGGCCCACACGACCAGGTGATGGGGCTCCACGCGCCGGGCGGGAACGAAGTCCTCGTCCCCGGGCAGGGCCCGCGACCCGTCGGCGCGCAGGGTCTGGACGGTGAGCACGTGCCGGTGGCGCACCGCTCCGCCGACCGCGGTGAGCGCGTCCGGGTCGACGGGCGGGGTGGGGAACTCCCAGTAGTTCTGCAACCTGGTCAGGTGAAAGGCCTCCATGGACGCCCGCACGCGGGCCGGCATCACCTGGGTGAGCGTGTCCAGTGCCCTGGCCGCGTCCTCGGCCAGGCCGAACACCGTGCTCGGAGCGGTCTGCAGGGCGACCGAGACCGCGAGCGCCTGATCGTCGTCGAACAGCAGCGGGGGGAGGGTGTGGCCGGAGCCGAGCCGGTACCCCCCGTCGGGCCCGCGGACGGTGGTGATCGGGTAATCGAGCCCGCGCAGGGTCTCGATGTCGCGCCGTGCCGTGCGTTCGCTGACGCCGAGCCGGGACGCGAGTTCGCCCAGCGGCCACTGCTGTCGCGCCATGAGCAGTGAGAGCAGCCGCAGCGCCCGCCGTGAAGTATCCGCCACAGCTCCATTATGGGCAGTAGTGGACATTCGGTGGCCACCACATGCCCCATCCTCCTGCATGACCGGGACCATCCCGGAACGAAGAAGGAGCGGGAACATGGTGCGTGTCGTCGTTGTCGGTGGCGGAATCGGTGGACTCGCGGTGGGGGCCGGGCTGCGCCGCCGCGGGATCGAGGTGGCGGTGTACGACCGCGACACCGACGTCGCGGCCACGGGCGGATACCACATCACACTCGACCAGCGGGCCCAGACGGCGCTGCGGGAACTGCTCCCGCCCGAGGTCTTCGAGCGGCTGCTGGCGTCGTCCTCCGCGCTGCGGCTGCGCGACCGCGACGCGTTCTGGGACCGGCGCGGCCGCCTGCTGGGACACGGCCCGGACCTCGGCGCCGACCCGAGCGTGGACATCGACCGCATCACCCTGCGCACACTGCTCGCCGAAGCGGTCGGCGACGACCTCCACCTGGGCCGGACTGCGATCGGGGTCGGCCACGACGACCACGGGACGCCGCGCGTGGAGTTCGCCGACGCCGCACCCGTCACCGGCGACCTGCTGGTCGGAGCGGACGGCGCCCACTCCCTGGTGTCCCGGCACCTGGCCGGCGGCCCCACGAACACCCCGGCGGGCATCATCGGCTTCTCCGGCCGGACACCGCTGCCCTCACTGAGCCGGAGCGAGCGGGAACGGCTGGGGCCGCGATCGGGCCTGGCGCTCGGCGGCCACGGCGCCGCACTCTACGTGGGCTACCTCGACCCCGTCGGCAACGCCGCACTGGACAGGCCCGAGCTGTGCATGGCGCTCACGACGGGCCCCACCTACATCTGGGGGGCCATGCTCCCCGAGTCCTCCGCCACCGACGCCCTGCGCGGCCTGCGCGGCGAAGCACTGCAGGCGGCGCTGGCGGCCCGGTTCGCCGAGCTGGGCTGGAGCGAGCACGTGCTCGAGGTCCTCGACCGCGCCGACCCCCGCACCGTGGCCGCGTTCCGCTTCAACGCCGCGTCACCGCGGGCACGGGAGCTCGCACCGTGGCCCGCCGGCCGGATCACGGCGCTGGGGGACGCGGTCCACGCCACCCCGCCGACCGCCGGCATGGGGGCCGGCGCCGCCATCCGCGACGCGGCCGACCTGGTCGGGAACCTCAGCGGGGCCGGAGCCGACCCCGCCGCGCTCACCGCGGCCGTCGGCCGGTTCGAGGCGGCCATGCGCCTGCGGGGCAGCGAGGTCATCACCCGGGGGATGATGACCGTCCGCTGGATCCTGGCCACCGACACCGTGCTCGGCGCGGCCGCCACCACCCTCACCACCCCGCTCCTGGCCGCCGCCACCCGGCTGCTCCACCGCCGCTGAGCACCGGCCGGCGCCGGCGGACCGGTGGGAGCAGCGGAAGGGGCCGCGCGCTCTCGACCCGGTCCGCCCCTTTGATCAGCGGGAACGTCGGAAGGCCGAGCCCAGGTGGTCGCCCATCAGGGAGATGGCGGCGCGGGCGGGTTCGGCCGGTCGGTGGTAGATGAATCCGTGGTCGACGCCCTCGAACATGCGATGGGTGACCTCGACTCCCGCACGTCGCAGGGAGTCGGCGAACCGGTCGGCCTCGTCCCTGAGGGTGTCGTGCTCGGCGGTGATGACCAGGGTCGGGGGAAGCCGGTCGAGTGCCGGGTGCAGTGCGGGTGAGACCAGCGGGTGGCTGGTGTCCGCTCCGGCGAAGTAGGTGTTCATGACGGTGTCCATCAGGGCGTCTCCGACGATGGGCCGGGACCGGGTCGACGTCCGCTGCGCATTCGGCAGCGTCAGGTCGACCGGGGCGAACTCCACGGACAGGGCCGCCGGGGAGGGGGCCCCGCGCTCGATGGCCGTCAGGGCCACACCCAGGGAGAGGTGTCCGCCGGCGCTGGGCCCGCCGACGGAGACCCGGTCGCCGTCCCAGCCGCGGGCCGCGCCGCTGCCGCGGACCCAGAGGTAGGCGTCGTAGCACTCCTGTCCGGCCACCGGATGGCAGACCTGGGGGGCGGCACGGTAGTCGGGCATGACGACGTAGCAGCCCAGTTCGGAGGCGAGGTAGCGTGCGACGTTGCCTTCACCGAGCGGATAGCGGGTGATGAACCCCCCGCCGTGGATCAGCATGTGCACCGGGGGGCTGCGACCGTCGGCGAGCTGTGACTCGATGTCCTCGGAGGTGGGGCTGAAGACCAGGGCGCCGATATCGCCGTGGCGGGTCGGGATCCGCACGGTCGTAGGCGCGGCGATCGGTTTGGTCGCGAACTCCACCTCCGGCGGGAGCAGCAGGAGGCGGTTCATCGCGGGGTAGGTCAGTTGGAGCGCCCGTGCGGCGAGTGCGTGCCGCCAGGCGATACGGGGGTCCCTCTTCATGCGCTTGGTCCTGTCGGGTAGCAAGGGGGCAGTGGGGGAGAGCCCGCGCCGACGGAACTGCCTCCACAGGCGGGGGGCCGTCTGGGCGGGCACGGACGTCTCCGCGCGGAGACGTCCTGGGCAACGGGTCGGGAAAACAGCGACGCGCACTCAAGGGTAGGTCGGTCGTCGTCGCCGTGGAGGGCGGTCGCGGTGACCCGGCCGGTGCCCCGGGAGTTCGAGGTGCCCGGGAAGAGCCGCGGTTCGACAACGGTGTTCCGGCCCGCCCCGGTAGCCGCGGCAGAGTTCGCTGGTCAGAGGGCGGCGGGGCGCACCGCCTCGTGTGCACACCGGCCGGCACGTGCCGCCACACCGCGGCGCCTCCTCCTTCCACGTCCGCCGAGGAGGGTCGGGAGGCCGGGCGCGGTGGGGAGGGCGTCGACCACGGGCGGCCGTCACCGGCGCGGCCGAGGTTCTGCCGGTACCGGGTCACCGCCTCCTGGTGGGGGCCGGGGCGTCAGTGGATGATGGAGACGATCCGGCAGGCGGCCCCGGCCAGGCGGGGTCGCCCTCGACGCGGGCGCGGGCCAGGGCGGTGTCCGGCTCGATGCCGCGGGTGCAGAGCCGCCAGGCGGCCTCGGCGTCCAGGTGGAGGGTCGCGTCCGGGTGCCGGACGCCGGGCTCGGCCAGGGACCAGCGGTCCCCGGTGGCCGTGGCGGTCCAGAGGCCGCCGGCCGGGCCTTCGACGCTCACCCGGACCTGCGTTCCCACCGGTGCGTCGACCTCGCGCAGGGTGTGGGGCAGGGCCCGCATGAAGGTGTCCAGAACCAGCGCCAGGGGCCTGGGGGCGGGGTCGGTGGCCTGGCCGGCGGCGTGGCGGATCTGCTGGCGGTGGGTCCAGAACTCGGTGAGCTCGCGGGCGCTGTCCAGCCACATGGGCGCCGGGTCGACACCGGCCCAGGACACCCCCGTCGACGGAGCGTCCTGGTCCGCCGTCTCGAAGAAGCGGACGACCTGGTGGCCGATCAGCCCCAGGGTGTCCGTGAGCGCGGCCGGACTCACCCGGCGGTGGGCGTCCACCCATTCCTGGTTGATGCGGTGGATGAACGCCTCCAGCGTCTCGCCCGCGGCGAAGGAGGGCCCCTCCGGGTGGCCGTCGCGACCGCGGGCGAGCCGTCCGTAGCAGTCGCCGAGAAGGTGCGCGGCGAGATCGCGCACGGTCCATCCCGGCACCGCCTCCTCACGCCAGTCGGCGGGTGTCAGCCCCCGCAGCGTGGCCATCAGCGCGGTGTGCTCAGGGGCGAAGAGGGGGCGGGCGTCGATCGGGGCGCCGAGCCAGGAGTGGTCCGGCAGCCCGCTGGGCCGGGAGGTCATGTCCGTAGCCTGCCACGCGCAGAGCCGTTCCTCCATCGGATATCCCGCCTTCGCGCTGCCCCGGGAGACGTCGGGTCCCGATGGGGCCGGGGAGGATCACGACGGGGGTGGCGGTGGCCCTTCGGCCGCTCACCGGTCGGTGGTGAGCCCTTCCAGAGCACGGGTCTCGCACGCCTGGGGCGGCCGGAGGAGGAGCGAGGTGGCGCCGTGCCGGTGTCCGATTTACCTAAACCTCGCACGTGATGAGCGTGCTCGCCCGCCGCAGCGCAGATGGCCGGTTTCGGTTGAAGAGGCTCCAGCCTGAGGAGCGGTAATGGCCTACGGCACCTAGGGCAAGGGCTCCTTCCTCGACCCCCCCTACTGCACCTCGTCGGAGAGCCGGACGATGTGCGGGATGCCCACCGGGCTGCTGATCCAGTGGGCATCCAGGCCGGAGGGGAGCGGTTCCAGTTCGTCTTGGACCGCGATACCGTGCGCGGCCAGGTGTCGGGTCGCGAGGCCGACATCGTCGGTGAACAGCTCCAGCCACAGGTCGGCTCGCGCGTAGTTATCGACGCGGTCGAACCACAGCTTGACCGGACCGAACCGCACTGATGCGCTCTGGGCAACGCCGTTCGCGACGGCCTCGCTGCTCTCATCGGTGACCTCCATCCCCAAAATGTCGCGATAGAAGGCGATGGTGCGGTCGAACTGGGCCTTGGGCAGCTTCATGGCGATGTTGTGGCCGCCGCTGAACGTCGGGGTCATGTCCCATTCCTTCTGTGGTCGTCGAGGTGGTCGCGCAGTGCACCCAGGTGTCCGTCCCAGTCGCGCGCCATCGCGGCGAGAAACGACTGGGCAACGGCGACCGGCCTGGTCTGCAACCGGAAGCGGATCCGGCGCCGTTCCCCGGTCTCCGCTCGGACCAGCCCGGCATCGGACAGCAGGGCGAGGTGTTTAGCGATCGCCTGGCGTGAGATGGGGAGCCGCTCGGCCAGATCGGTCGCCGTCGCCGGGCCGCGCGCGGCGAGTTCGGCGAGGATGCCGCGCCGCGTCGGGTCGGCCAGTGCGGTGAAGACCGCCTGGGCGGTTGACTCGGTATCGGTCTCAGGGTCAGGACGCGGCATCGAGATACTCGGCCAACTCGGTCAGCTCCGTACGCCAGCCCGTGGTGTGGTCCTCGTAGGCGATGGCCAGGTCCTCCGGCATCCGGGCGAAGCCGGTCTCACGCACCGTCAGCCGCGTGCCCGTGCCGGTGGACTCCAATGTGAACTCGACCCGGGTCCGGCGCGGGTCACCCGTCGGCAGTCCGTCGATCGCCCACGTGTAGGCGAACCGGCGGGGCGGCTCGACGACCTGGATCGCGAGGGTGTGCCCGTCCTGCTGGTTCCACCACACGCGTGCCTCGCCACCGGGGCGCAGGTCGTTGATTTCCGCGCGGGAGCCGAACCAGCCGCCGAGTCCTTCGGCGGTGGTCAATGCTGCCCATACTTTCTCGGGTGGATGGGCGAGTTCGAGCACACGCTCGATGCTGTCGGGGATGGACACCGCAACCTCCATTGCAATACTTCGGTTGCCATACAACTTATCACAACCAATAGGTTGCGATACAGGTGTCGGCGCAGGGGACTCGTCGCCCGCAGGGGCGGTTTCCGGCCCTCGCCAAGTGACCCTTATTGGCAGGTCGGCAACCCAGGTCGGCTGGTTCGGGCACAAGGCAGCCCCCGCGCAAGGCCACGTTGCACGGGGACGTCGTGGTCGGTCCGTGGCCTTCGGTGGGGCCTGCTGCCAACGGCCGCGGCAATCCCCGCCGTCCCGGGGTGCTCCGGTGGCGACGTTCGGCCGCGGCCGTTCCGGGGTGTCAGGTCCCCGTCGGCGGTGCGCTCATCGCCGCCGTCAGGAACGTGATCGCCCAGTGCCGGGCTGCCTCGCCCGCTGCCGGGGACGGGCAGTCCGGGGTGGGCCGCTGGTAGACCTCGACGCGGTCCACGGCCGTCACGGCGAGGATCCCCCGCATCCGGAACCGCAGTTCCTCCGGGGAAAGGCCGGGCAGTGCGCGCCCGAAGGCCGCCAGGTAGCGCTCGCGGACCGTGTCCTCGGCCGTGCCGGTCCAGCTGCGCACCTCCTCGGCCGGGTCGCCGAGGATCGTCACGATCAGCCGGGATGTCCGGGCGCCGCCCTCGTCGCCGGCCTGCATCTCGTCGAACAGCGGCCCCGTGAAGGCCTCCACCAGATCGGCGACCGCAGGGTCGGGAGTCCTGGCGAGCAGCCGGTCGAGCCCGGCGCACTGTGCGGCGTTGATGGGCTCGACCACCCGGCGGGCGACCGCGGACATGAGTTCCGCCTTCGACCCGAAGTGGTATCCGACGGCGGCCAGGTTCGCTCCGGCGAGGTCGGTGATCGCGCGGACCGAGGTGCCGCGGTAACCGCGTTCGGCGAAGAGGTGTTCGGCCGCGTCGAGGAGCTGGGTGCGGGTGTCAGGTGACGCCATGTCTGTGTACACTACAGACGTTTGATTCAAACGAACGTTTGATTGAAACGAGCGTACGGAGAAGATCCCCATGAAACTGCTCGTGTACGGCGCCGGGGTTCTCGGCAGCCTGTTCGCCGCCCGTCTGCATGAGGCCGGGCACGACGTCGCGCTCCTGGCCCGGGGCGAGCGACTGGCCGCCCTGCGCCGACACGGCGTGCAGCTCGCCGAGGAGGACAGCCCGGCCGTCAGGCGGGTACCGGTGCCCGTGGTCGAGCACCCGGACGGCGGGTACGACCTGACCGCGGTCCTGGTCCGCGCCCACCAGGTGGACGCGGTGCTGGAGTCGCTCGCCGGTCTCCAAGGCGACGTGCTGTTCCTGCACAACTGGGCCGGCGGCCCGGAGCCGCTGGGCTCGGTGATCGGCCATGAGCGGGTGCTGCTCGGCTTCGGCACGGACGGCGGCACGATGGACGGCGACGTGGTCCGCCACCGCGCGGACAGCTTCATCACCCGTCGGGTGGCGATGCCGATCGGTGAACCCGACGGCCGGACCACCCCGCGACTCGAACGGATCGTGCGGACGTTCCGCACCGCCGGGATCAATGCCAGGGCCGAGCCGAGGATGGATGCCTGGCTCAAGACGCATGCCGCGTTCGCGATGCCGCTCGAGCAGGCGGTGTACGCGGCGGGCGGCCCGGTGGCGCTGGCCGACGATCCGGACGCGGTCCGCGGCATGCTCCGCCTCATACGGCAGAACCTGGCCGCCATGCCGACGCCGCCGGTCCCTCGCGGGTTCGCTGCGTTGCGGACCCTGCCGGAAGGACTGCTCCTGGCCGTGCTGCGGCGCTTCCTGCGAAGCCCGGCGGCCGTGTACAGCGGACTCAGCAACGCCTCGCCCGCGACGGCGGCCGAACTCGCGCGGCTGGCCGAACAGATCCGAGCCCATGCGAAAGACCGGTAGGCGGCCGCGTTGTCTCGGCCGGATCACACGCGAGTGGGGGCGGATCAAGTGAGCCGGAAAGGAGCGCTGGGGCAACGGTTCCTCAGATCAGGAGGTAGACCGATCCGGCTGTGCGGAGTGGCCCAGCGATCCGGTGCGGTTCGTCCAGGTATCAAACGGTTCTGACCGCCGGTAATGCTCTTATCGGGGCGGTCAGAATGCACCTGGACCTCACCGGAAGTGATCAGGTGACACCCCTTCCGCTCCAGGAGGGGGCCGTTGAGGTGGTGAGGGTTTCTGATCGGGTGTTCCCTTATTTCCCGTTTGGACAACGCCGCTCCTGCCCGTTGATCTCGTACACCGTCGACTCCGGGGCGGGGGCATCGGGTAGAGCTTCGCGCTCCCCACGGCGGGCGCGAACGCAGCTCCAGTTCTCCCAGGTGATGCGCTCCAGCCACAAAGAGTCCGCGCTGGGGTGATGAGGAAGAAACGTGGCGAAAATTCGCTTGGCGCACCGCATCCCGGACGGATGGCCCCTGCCCCCTGGACGACAACCACCTGGTCACCCGGGCGCGCGAAAGCGCCTGTGGGACAGGTGTTTCGCGGATGGGCGCGGGATGCCTCGGTGGCGGGGGGTCCCTGCTTTCTCCGGGACGCGGCTGGTCACCTCATGGCCGCAAATGGTCACGCACTATTGCAGAAGGGAGAAACTTCCTACGCTTTCGAGCGTCCTCACCTCCCGGATGAACGGATCTTTCTCGTGCGACTGCTCAAGAAGAGCCTCGCCACCGCCGTCGCGACGCTCGCGCTCGTCGCGGGTGGAGCCTTCACCGCAGCCCCGGCCTCCGCGGCCGGCTACAACGGTGCCTGCGGGGCGGGCTACGGCGTCGTCAACGCCGCTCAGGTGCCGAACAACCTGGGCACGGTCTTCCTGACCTACAACAACTCCAACGGCTACAACTGCGCGGTCACCATCCGGAACAACCCGGGCCCCTCCGTCCGCATGGACGTGTGGTTGCGCAGGGCCGGAGACCCGCCCTCACTCCAGCAGGACATGGGCGTGTACATCAGCTACGCCGGACCGGTGTACGTGTACGGGCGTGGTTCCTGCATGCAATGGGGAGGCTCCATCGACGGCAACGAGGTCAACCCGATCTCCCTCCCCTGCAACTGAGGCGCGCGGTGCGGGCCCGTTCTCCCTGATGTGGTGTCAGGGCAGTTCTCGGCTCCACCGGCAGATCCTCTCCTGGGGGCTGTGCCTCCGACGGTGCGCTCGAAGGGGGAGATACCGGCGGGCGGGACGGCGATCAGTCCCCGCCGTCCCCTCCGTCGCCCCCGTCACCGGAGCCGCCGCTGTAGCCCGCGCCGCCGCTGCGGTCGATGCCGTGCTTGCGCTTGTACTCCCGCCACTCCCGCTGCTGCCGGTTCCACACCTGCCTGCTCATCCCCTTGGGGCGCCGAGGAGTGTTCTGGTCCTCCCCGCTCATGAGGATCATGAACCCGAGTGTCACGACGACCGTCACGACTATGGCCACCAGGGTCAGCAGACCCTCGAGAAACGCGCCGATCGCGCCGACCACGGCGCCGACCACCTCCCGGGCGCCTGGATCGGTGACGGCCCCGAGCAGGGCCAGGAAGGCGGCCCCGGCGGCAGCCCACAACGCAATGGTCAGGAGGTCGCGGATGCGGTTCCGGTGGCGGGCCCCGTCCAGGTGGTCGGTTGCCCAGACACACCCGGCGCAGACGAGCACGTACACGGCCAGTATCGCCAGGAAGCCCTTCGTACCGGTGCTCTCCGGCTGCGCGTGCGCGTGCCCGAGCAGGATCAGGGTCATGGCCGCGCTGCCGCCGGAGGTCGCCGCCGCCACCTGCGTGAGTGTGTCGTCGCGTTCCTTGAGGCGCTTCTCCTGGGAGGCACTGACCATCTTGCTGTAGGAGCCGACCACGACCCACAGCAGCCAGGCGGACGCGAGCGCGCACCCGGCCACGATCAGCAACATCACAGGCATAGCGGTCCTCCGCGGAGTGACGGTGGTCCGCTCCTTACCCGGTCCCACCCTTCCGACGACCGACGGCGGTGGCCGGATCAGGACACCGGCCGACCCCGTGCCGCCCTCCAGCGGCCCACGCTCACGGGCGGGCGGCTCGCGTGACGCACGGCGCATGGTCCTCAGCCGCGCAGAACGCTGTCGGCAGCGGCGAAGAGGGTCGCGGTCTCCGCCGTGAGCAGAGCCTCTGTACTCGGAAGCGCCCGCTCCAACGTCAGGCCGTTGACGACGGTGAGCAGGAACCTCGCGCGTGGTGCGTTGTCACCGCGGGGCAAGACCCCCTCGTCGACCAGGACCGACAGCCAGTGCTCCACGCGGTGCCGCATCTGGCGCTCGATGCCCAGGTAGGCCTGCCGTGCCTCCTCGGTCGGTTCGCGGGCGATGTACGTCTCGTACATCGTGGCCCAGGTCTTCCTCGCCTCCTCGCCGGTCGCGGGTGCGAGGAGCTGTCGCAGGCAGGCGACCAGCCGGTCCCGTGCGGGCAGCGCCGTGTCGTGGATGGGGTCGCCGGGGAACACCGTCTCGTAGATCCCCGCGAGCACCGCGTCCTGTAGGGCGTGCTGCGTCGGGAAGTGGTGCCGCAGGGAGCCGGTACTCACCCCGGCCCTGGCGGCGACCGCCCGCACGCTCAGCCGTGCCGTCGGATCCTCGCCCAGCATCGCCGCGGCCGCAATCAGGATCTTGTCGCGAGAACTCGTCTTCGCGCTGGTCGTCTCAGTCATCGGACCTCCTTCTCTCATCTTACCAATACACCGTACTAATACACTGTGTTAGTCTGCCGACGACACCAACACAGTGTGTTGGTGGGGATCGGGCCGGGGCACGGGAAGACGGGGGAGGGGCATGCTCGACCACTGGCGGAACCGACTGGCGGCACGGCGTCTGCGGGAGGGGGACGGACACGCACTGCGGCGCTTCCGCTGGTGGCAGCTGTTCGGACGCTCCCTGTTCCACCTGCGCCTCACCGGCGACGACGGCCGCGAGGCCGAGTACACGATCGACGTCCGGCACCAGGGCGAGCCCGAGGACGGAGTGGTCAGGGCACACCTGTACCTCGACGGCCGACACCGCGCCCGGTCCAAGACCCCCGCGTCCTTCCCCGTGCCCGGGGGCCGCATCGCGGTCGCCACGAGCGGCTTCGGGCTCAAGCGCTGCCACTACGTCACCGACGACGGCGCGGAGTGGCGGCTCATACCCGACCCCCGGTCCGGCGCGGGGCGCCGCGCCCGCCTGGGCCGCGAGCACCCGGCCCTGAGCCGCTGGATCGGGGCCGTCTCGGTGGTCCTGCTCATCCTCGGCGTCGGCCTGAACCTCCTGCAGATCATCGAACCGGTCTCACAGATCCCCCCGGTCCAGGAGGCCGTCGGGGCCTTCGCCTCCCCCGTCCGGCTGCCGCTCTGGCTCAACATCGCGCTCGGCGCCGGCGCCGCCCTGGGCAGTGCCGAGCGCGCGCTCCGGCTGCGCTACTCCTGGCTGCTCGACGGCGCAGCCAACTGACGCCCTCTTCGAAAGGACGCCCATGACCATCCGCGACCCCGATCGCCCCCCGACGCCGTCCACCGGCCCCGTGCGCCCGACCCCGCTGTCGGAGCGGTCCCTGGCGCCCGACCTCGCCCGGGGCATGATGCTGCTGCTGATCGCCCTGGCCCACGTGCCCTACTTCCTGTACACCGCGCAGGCGGGAATGGTCGGGGTGCACCCGGTGGAGGGGGGTGCGGCCGACAGGATCGCCCAGGCCTTCACGCTGATCGTGGTGGATGCCCGGGTCTACACGATGTTCGGGTTCCTGTTCGCCTACGGCATCGGACAGATGTACGCGCGCCAGACTGCCAAGGGCGCCGGCGCCGTCCAGACCCGGAGACTGCTGCGCCGGCGCCACCTGTGGATGATCGTGTTCGGGGCGGTGCACGCGCTGCTGCTCTGGCAGGGCGACATCATCGGCATGTACGGGCTGATCGGCCTGGTCATGGTGCCGCTGTTCTTCCACCGCTCGGACCGCACGCTCAAGGTCTGGATCGGGGTTCTGCTGGGGCTGGCCGCGCTGGTCAGCCTGGCGGGCGCGCTGGCCACGACCGACGCCGGCGGCGCGGTGGCGGCCGAGGTGCAGCGGGCCAGCATCGCCGAGTCGTCCTATCCTGTCTCGGCGGCCGTGCGGCTCCCGGTGTGGGTGGTCCAGACGATCACCGGCAGCGCGCAGGGCGCACTGCCGGCGGCTTTCCTCATGGGGGTGCTGGCGGCGCGGCACCGGCTGCTGGACGAACCGGGTCGACACCTGGTGCTGCTGCGACGGCTGGCGCTGTGGGGTATCGCCGCGGGGTGGACCACCGGCGCGGTTCTGGCCCTCCAGCACACCACGTCCCTCGAGTTCGGCCCGGCGTCGGTGCTGACGGGGGTGCACTTCGTCACCGGGATCTTCACCGGGGTCGGGTACGCGGCGCTGTTCGGTCTGGTGGCGCACCGGTTGAGCGGGCGTGCGGCGGCCACGGCACGGCCGGTGCGGTGGATCGGGGCGCTGGGACGGCGGTCGATGAGCGGGTACCTGGCGCAGTCGCTGGTGTGGGGACCGGTACTGGCCGCCTGGGGGCTGGGCCTGGGCGCGCACCTGTCGAGCTGGTCGGTGTCGTTGCTGGCGGTGGTCACCTGGGCGGCGACCGTGGCCGGGGCGGCCGTGCTGGAGCGGTCGGGCCGACGGGGCCCGGCGGAGGTACTGCTGCGCAAGCTGACCTATCGCCCGGCTCGGTCCCGGAACTGAGGGAGGCGCGACCGTCGGGACCCTCCCGCGGGGTCCCGGCGGCTCGGGGCCGGCCACGGGCCACCGGGGTGCGCCCGGTTTCCCCGAACACCCGGTAAGCAGGGGAGGCGACCCGTGCCGTGTCGGCTCGGTCGCGCCGACGGAGGACGCGTCGGTGTACCCGGAGGCGCGGTCCTCGACCGCGCCGCAGGGCTGTGGTTCCCCCGGAGGCGTGAGGGCGGTCTGTGGTTCTCCCTCCCGTGGGGGAGGCGTCGACGACGGGATCCGTGTTGGCTTCTGCAATGACCTCCTCCACTGCGTCCACAACCGATCGCTCCCCTGTCCCTCCACCACCTGGCACTGCCGTGACCGCGATCGGCCTGCTGATGGCCCTGTGGTGCGTCGGGTTCGCCGTCTTCAACGTCGTCTTCGAGATCACCGACCGTTTCTCCGACGGCGCCTACGCCGACTACAGCTCCGCGATCACCGTGATGAACTGGCTCGTCGTCGGGCTGAAGGCGCTGGGGGCTGCCGTGGCGCTGCTGTCGGTCGCCAAACGCCCGACGTTCGTTCCCCCGGCTCTCCTGGCCGTGTCGGTGTGGGCGGTTTTCGCGACGCTCGGCCTGTACGCCACGGGCAGCGTCGTACAGGTGGTCGGCATGGTTTCCGGCCTGGCGGGCGGGGTCGACCAGATCGACGCCGCCGGTGTCGGCTACGTGCTCCTCTTCCTGCTGGCCGCGGCCGGTTTCGGGATCCTGGCGGTCTCCCACTCACGTCGGAACGGCCTCCGGAAGGGCTTCGCAGTCCTCGGCGTGCTCGGCGCACCTGCCGTGCTGGGCCTCGTTCTGCTGGCCGTCCCGGCGCTGCTGGCCGCCCTCGGCCTCATGCCGGCACCCTGACAGCCCCCGGCGAGCGGCCGGCTGCGCTCGGCGCGCGGCCCCGGCACGGATGTCCGCGCCGGGGCCGCCCGGCTTGCGGGTGGCCCCGCACTCGGTGACACTCTTCTCTTCTGGCCGACACCCCACCGAGGACGGGCACACGAGATGATCACCAGCCGACGGCACCGAGGACTCTGGGTGGCAGCCGGACTGGGGCTGGCACTCACCGGCTGCCTCCGTCCGGCACCGCTCGAGCCGTCCGGGCCCAGCGCCTTCCCACCGTGTTCGGACATCAACGGCCGGCTGATCGCCGATGTGGACAACGACGGCCACCCCGACCGCATCTCCGGCACCGGGGGCATAGGCACCGACCTGGCCATCGCCTTCGGCGAGGAATCCGGGTTCGCGGAACCGCGGACCACGGGCGTCCTGCTCGGAAGCTCACGTGAAGCAGGTGAGGAGGTCATGGCGGCGGTGGCCGACTTCGACGGCGACGGGTGGCTCGACCTGGCGATCGCGGCCACCGCCGCCGTCGAAGGAGACGACCCGGTCCCCTCCAGGGTGGCCGAACTGCGCCTGGGCCCCTTCTCGGACCGGGGGACCGGACAGCGCACCCACGAACTGGACCTGGGGACCACGTTCGGCCTGCGCGTGGTCGACTTCGACGACGACGAGCACCCCGACCTCGCGTCCTACCGCTACGAGGGGGACGGCGTGTACGGGACGGGCGCCCTGCTGGGCGGTGGCGAGGACGGGCTGAGCGACCAGGACGAACGCTTCTCCGACGTCGACGCCCCCGGCTACAACCTTCCCAGGGCAGGACCCGAAGAACATCTTCCCCCCTCGGCCTCGGACCGGTTCCACCCGGCCTGCGATGCCTGACCCGGGCGCGCTCACCAGCTGACCCGGCCTGTGGCGCCGGCCTCGCCACCGGGCCGGGCGAGTATCGACCGGTGCCGGCGGGGATCGGCCGCTGGGTACGATGACCGGCATGTCCTTCTGAACGTGTGCGCAGCTCTTCTCCACCGCCGGGCCCGGGTGAGTCGCCTCGGGCGTCCCCGCCGGTGGTCCCACACGTACCAGGAGGAACCCCGTGAACTCTCTCTTCACCGCCCTGTCCGCCATGGCCGAGCGCCCCGCTCCCTACGCCCTCGTCACCACCGCGGACCTGTGGACCGACCCGCACATCTCCGAGCGCATGCTCGCCAACCACCTCGCCCCCGAGGTCGAGGCCGCCTCCCACCGGGCCGAGTTCGTCGACCGCGCCACGGACTGGATGGTCGGGCACTTCGGCCTGGGGGCCGGTTCCCGCGTGGCCGACCTCGGCTGCGGCCCGGGGTTGTACACCACCCGTCTGGCGCGCGCCGGCGCGCACGCGCTGGGGGTGGACTTCGCCCGGCTCTCCGTCGACCACGCCGAGAAGACCGCGCGGGCGGAGGGCCTGGACGCCCACCACCTGTGCCGCGACTACCTGTCCCTGGACCTGGGGGAGCGCTTCGACCTGATCGTGATGGTGATGCGCGACTACTGCGCGATGGCGCCCGAGGACCGTTCCCGGCTGCTCGGGGTGGTCCGCCGACACCTCGCTGACGGAGGCGTCTTCCTGTTCGACGTGGACGCCGAACCGGCACTGGACCCGGTCCGCGAGGGGGCCGTCTACGCCCCCGACCTCATGGGCGGGTTCTGGGCGGACCGGCCCTACCACGGCTTCCGGCACACCTTCCGGTACGACGACGAGCGGGTGAGCCTGGACCGCTACGACATCGTCACAGCGGACGACACGAGGGTCTTCTGCAACTGGGTCCGCTACTTCACGCCCGACACTCTCGCCGCCGAGCTGGCCGACAGCGGGTTCGGAGTCGCTGAGGTGCACGGCGACCTGGCGGGCGCCCCCTACGATCCGGCTTCGGGGCAGTTCGCCGTGGTGGCCCGGCTGTCGGACTGATCGTTCAGGGGGAGGATCGGTCCGGGTTGTGGCGGTAGGGGCCCGCAGTGTCGGGCCCCGGCCGGAGGCTCCGGGTGGGGTCTGGCGCGCCTTCTGCGATCTTCCCGGGCGGGCCGGGACCGAAGGCGGCGCGAGCGCCCACCCGGAGCCGCATCACGCACGGCCTGCCGGGGGACCTCTCGTCCCCCGGAGCCGTGCTCCACCAGGGCGGACGGGGCCGGACCGCCCCGCACGGCGGGATCGGCCTGCCCTCCGAGCAGCGAGAACGTTGCACCGCGGTCCCTTTCCGGCTCACCCCGAAGGGAACCGCCCTCTCGCTGGACGGCGTGTCAGGTCCGCGTCGCCTCCAGCACCTCGTCGAGAGCCCGGAGGATCGCCTCGGGCTGCTCGTAGGGGATCTGGTGGCCGGCCCGCTCGGCGACGGCGACCCGGCCCTGCGGGGACTGCTCGGCCAGGGCGCGGTGGTCGGCGGTCAGGTGCTCCAGGTGTGCCCGGGGCATACGCGGCCGTCTGCCCGCCGTCACGACGCGCACGGGTACCGGCGGCAGCTCGACCTCCCGCCGCACCCGGGCGGTCTCCTCCATGGCCTGCGGCATCCCGGCCAGGGTGGTCGCCAGTTCGCGCAGCTCCTGTGCGTTCCGGCCGCCGAACGCGGCACGCAGGCGCAGCAGCCGAGACACCGCGCCGAACGACAGGCGGCGTGCCGGGTCCGAGCCCGGCGGGGCTCCGGCGGCCGTCGGGTCCACGAACACCAGCCCTGACACGTCCCCGGGGTGGCGGGCCGCGTGGACCTGGGTGACGAGCCCGCCGTAGGACCAGCCGAGGAACACCGCGGGCAGTTCCAGGCCCAGGGCGTGCACGAGCCGGTGCAGGCCGTCGGCCGCCTCGGTGACGGTGGCGGCCTGTGTTCCGCCGGACCGGCCGACGCCGGCGCGGTCGTAGGTCACCACGGTGGCCCGCTCGGCCAGCCTCCGTTCCAGGTCCCGGCCCCAGGTGCCCACTCCCTGGCCGGAGCCTCCGCTCTCCAGGACCACCGTGGGGCCCTCGCCGACGATGCGCGCGCACAGCGCGTGCCCGCCCACGTCGACGGTGATCGGCGTCGGTGCGCCGTTGCTTCCGAAATCCTCGTCGTCCGCCATGGAGTCAACTTACGTTGACTAGTGCCAGTGGTCAACCCCAGTTGACTTCCTCGGGCGCGCGAACACCCCCGTGCGCCGGAACGCGGCGAGGAGGACCAGCACAGGACTCGGCGGTGGTCCCTCGCCGCTCCCCGGACGGCGGCGGGCCCGGCCGCCAGGTGGCCCGGCAGGGCGGGTGCGGTGCGGCGGCTCGGCCCGTGTGTTCCCGGAAGCCCACCGGCGGTCCGCTTCCGCAAACGCAGGACTTCGGAAGTTCGACCCGCCACGAGGACCTCCCGGGCGTCAGTTCCGGCCCGACCCGGTCTCGGGAGCGGTCAGCGGATCCCGGTCCTCCCGCCTGGAGGCCGTGCGGGGCGCGGACCAGCTCGCGAGGAGCTTGAGCCGTTCCTCGTGCGGGGTCCCCGGTTCGGCGGTGTAGAGCGAGAGGTCGTGCACGGCCCGCGGCGAGGTCGGCAGGTCCAGGGACCGGAAGGCCAGCTCCAGATCGCCCGCCTGCGGGTGGTGGAGGCGTTTGACGCCGTCGTGGCGGATGCGCACGTCGTGCGAGGCCCACAGGGCACGGAAGTCGTCGCTGAGGGTCGACAACTCACCGATGAGTTCACGCAGCGCCCGGTCGTGGGGTTCGCGTCCGGCCTCGGCGCGCAGCAGCGCCACGGTCATCGCGGCCCCTGCCCGCCAGTCCGCGAAGAAGTCACGGGAGGCCGGGTCGAGGAAGTGGTAGCGGGCGAAGTTGGCCCGCCCGCGGGCGGCCGTCGTCGGGCTGGCGAACATCGGCGCGTGCAGGGCCCTGGCGAGGGCGTTCGTCGCGACCACGTCGAGTCGGCCGTTGCGCACGAACGCCGCCGACATCGTGATGGAGTCCAGCATCCACTGCACGGGCGGCGCGAGGGCGACCTCGCGGCGGCGGGTCGCCTTGCGGTGGGCCGGACGTGCGGCGCGGGCCAGGTCGAACAGGTGGGTGCGCTCCTCGTCGTCGAGGCGCAGCGCGTGGGCGACCGCGTCGAGCACCTCTTCGGACACACCCGCGATGTGGCCCTTCTCCAGACGGGTGTACCACTCGATGCTCACACCGGCCAGGACGGCGACCTCCTCGCGGCGCAGCCCGGGGACACGGCGGCGGGTACCGGGGGGAAGCCCCACCTGTTCCGGGGACAACTTGGCCCGTCGACTGGCGAGGAAGCCCCTGATGTCCGCGCGATTGTCCATGCCGCCCACGATAGGCGCAGGTGAGCGCCTCAGGGGGGTTGAGGTTGTACCCCCACAAACGCAACCTTCTCCGCGTCGGCGGCGGCCGGTGAAGTGGGTGGTGACAGCGAAGGCTTCACCACGACACGAGGTTCACCATGCACGACGAAGCCACACGGGCTTCCCACCAGGGCCGTTCGTCCCGTCTCCCCTTCGTCGTCTACGCCCTGGCGCTGGGAACGTTCCTGATGCTCACGACGGAGTTCGTCGTGGCCGGGATCCTGCCCGGCATCGCCGCCGACGTGCGGGTGAGCGTCGCCCGTGCGGGAATGCTCATCACCGTTTTCGCGGTCGGCATGATCGTGGGCGCACCGCTCATGGCGATGCTGACCCTGCGGATGCCGCAGCGGGTGACGCTCGTGCTCGCCCTGGGCGTGTTCGCCCTCGGGCACGTGATCGTCGCCGTCGGCTGCGACTTCGGGATGCTGCTGGCCGCACGCTTCCTCACCGCGCTGGCGACCGGTGCGTTCTGGGCCGTGGCCGCGGTGGTCGCCACCCGCGTCGCCGGCCCGGGAGCGGGTTCGCGGGCCGTGGGCGTCGTCAATGCCGGAGGGATGCTCGCGACCGTCCTGGGCGTTCCGCTCGGCGCGTTCGCCGGACAGCTCGTCGGCTGGCGCGGCACGTTCTGGGCGCTGGCGGTCCTCGCGGTCGTGGCGATGCCCGTGATCGCCCGCCACGTTCCCCGCGACGGCGGGCACCGGCCGGTGTCGATCCGCTCGGAGCTGACCGCTCTGCGCTCCGGGCGACTGTGGCTGGCGTTGGCGGCCTGCGCGGCCACGACCGGCGGTGTCCTGGCCGCGTACTCCTACGTCGCCCCGCTGCTCACCGGGCAGACGGGCATCCCCTCGGGCCTCGTTCCACTGGTGCTCGCCGGCTTCGGCGTCGGCTCACTCCTGGGGTCCGTCGTGGGCGGCCGTCTCGGCGACACCCGCCCGCACACGGTGACGATCGTCGCGCCGTCGGCGACCGCACTGATCCTGTTGACGCTCTGCCTCGTCTCCAGCGCGCCGGTCCCGACGACGATCCTCCTCGTCCTGCTCGGGCTGTTCGGCCTCGGCGCGAACCCGGTGCTGATCTCGCTGGCGGTCCGCTACGCCGCCCACGCTCCCACCCTGGGGTCCTCCCTCAGCGTCGCGGCCTTCAACTTCGGAACCGCGGCCGCCTCCTGGATCGGCGGCATCGCCCTCGGCACCGGCCTGGGCACCACGGGCCCCCTCGTCGTCGGAACGGCCATCGCCGCCCTGACGCTCATCCCCGCGACCGCACTGGCCGTGATCCGGCGCCGCCGTGACACGGCGGCGGGCCCCGAGGCCGCGAACGCCCTGTCCTGACCCGCACACCTCCGCCGCACCCGGCGGTTCCCGACCAAGAGCACCACCGAAAGAGAGAGCCACCATGCGCGCCACCCTCATGTACCGAGCCGGGGACGTCCGCGTCGAGAACGTGCCCGACTCCCGGATCCAACACCCCACCGACGCCCTGGTCCGCATCACCGCGTCCTGTGTCTGCGGCAGCGACCTGCACCCCTACCGCTCCATGACCTCAGCCGAGGGCCCCGCCCGGATGGGGCACGAACTGATCGGCGTCGTCGAGGAGGTCGGCCCGGACGTGGCCACGCTCACCAGGGGCGACCTGGTCGTCTCGCCGTTCGCCGTCTCCGAAGACGTGTGCGAGTTCTGCCGGGAGAACCTGCAGACCTCCTGCTCCCACCACGAGGCCGGCTTCTGGGACGGCATCCCCGACGAGGGCGGCCAGGCCGAGGCGGTCCGTGTGCCGCTGGCCGACGGCACCCTGGTGAAGCTGCCGGTCGCGCCCGACTCGGCGCTGATCCCTTCGCTGCTCACCCTGGCCGACGTGCTGGGCACCGGCCACCACGCCGCCAGGGTCGCAGGTGTGGCCCCCGGTCAGCGCGTCACCGTGATCGGTGACGGCGCGGTGGGCCTGATGGCGGTGCTCTCGGCCAAGCGCCTGGGGGCCGAGCAGATCGTCCTCATGGGCCGCCACACCGACCGCACCGACCTGGGCCGGGAGTTCGGCGCCACCGACGTCGTCGCCGAGCGCGGCGAGGAGGGCATCGCCAGGGTCCGCGAACTCACCGGCGGCCACGGCTCGCACGCCGTCCTCGAAGCGGTCGGACACATGCCCGCCTACGAGCAGGCGCTCGGTGTGGTGCGCCCCGGCGGCGTGATCAGCCGTGTGGGCGTCCCGCAGTACGAGCAGGCGCCGATCGGCTTCGCGAGCCTGTTCCGGCACAACATCCGCCTGGCGGGCGGGCCCGCGCCGGTACGCGCCCACATCGAGGAGCTGCTGCCCGACATCCTGGACGGGACCATCGAGCCGGGCAGGGTCTTCGACGCCACCACCGACCTGGACGGCGTGCCCGCCGGCTACAAGGACATGGACGACCGCACGAGCCTGAAGGTCCTCATCAGGCCCTGACGCGCAGTTCGCCGGGTCCGCCCACGGCCGTAGCGGGCGGACCCGGATTCCTCCGCGCCCCCGCACCGCTTCCGGCGGTGAGCGCCGGCGAGGGCCCGGAAGCAGCGTTCGGGTCGGCCACCGACAGCTCGTCGGGGGAGCGGGCGCTCTGCTCCGCGGAGAAGGACTCGTGCGGCACGGCCACGAACCCGGGGCCGCGAACAGGACGAACCGGCGCCCTCACGAACCGGCGCCGCCACCGGGGGTCACAGCCGGATCCCGTGGTGACCCCCGGAGGTGTCGCGCGCAGGCGTCGTGCCCCGGGCCGTTCACCGGCGACGGGGCCGACACGCGACCGCCGGCCCCGGCCGCGTGGCCCCCGGCCGGCGCCCCGTGGTGTAATGTCGCCCCGCACACCACGACCGAGGAGGTGGGACCGATCACAGCAGCAGCAGGACGGGCGCTTCCACCCCGCGGTCACCCACCTCGCACGGCGTAGGTGAGCGCGGGAGCGCCCCCGGGCACCCCGAAAGGCTCCCTTGCCTCCGCAGTTCTCCCAGTACCACTTGCCACAGCCGCTCCCGACACCTTCCGAGACCGTCGCCCGCCTGCGCCGGGCGGGATGCGTGTTCGCGGAGGAGGAGGCGGTGCTGATCGCCGCCGCCGCGCGCACCCCCGACGAACTCACACGCCTGGTCGACCGGCGCGTCACCGGCTCCCCGCTCGAACACGTCCTGGGCTGGGCCCGTTTCCGCGGCCTGCGCCTGGTCGTGGAACCCGGCGTGTTCGTCCCCCGCCCGCGCAGCGAGTTCCACGTCGAACAGGCCCTCGCCCTCACCCGCCCCGGCGCCGTTCTCGTGGACCTGTGCTGCGGCACCGGCGCCCTGGGCGCCGCCCTGGCGAGCGAACGCGGGGGTGTGGAGCTGCACGCCGCGGACATCGACGCCGCCAGCGTCCGCTGCGCCCGCCGCAACCTCGCCCCCCTGGGCGGGCACGTCCACCGGGGCGACCTGTTCGCGCCCCTGCCCCGCTCCCTGCGCGGCCGTGTGGACGTGCTGGTCGCCAACGCCCCCTACGTCCCCACCCGAGAGATCGCCCTGCTGCCCTCCGAGGCCCGCGAGTACGAGTCGCGGATCTCGCTGGACGGCGGCTCCGACGGGCTCGACGTCGTGCGCCGCATCGCCGCGCGGGCCCGTCCCTGGCTGGCCCCCGGCGGCTGCCTGCTGGTGCAGACCCACCCCGACCAGGCGCCCCCGGCGCTGTCCGCCTTCATCCGGGGCGGCCTGATCGCCGACGTCGTGACCTGCGAGGGGGCGGACAGTTCCGTCATCGTGGGCCGCCGTCCGTGACCGGGACCCGGGTCCCTTCCCCGTCCGGTTCCCGGCGGGAGCCGGACGGGGTGCTCCGGGCGGGCGCTCCTCCCGGCCGCCCCGGCGGGGCCGCGTCCGCGGGTTCCGCGGCCTCGGGGTGAACTTGTCTGCTCTATGCTGTCCGTCATAAGTTACTTGCCGGTAGCTTCCCGGGTGCGGCGCATACCCACCAGCGGGGGAGCCCTACGTCCGGAAAGGCGGCACATGGGGCCGGGAAGGAGCCGCGGTCGCGAGGCGACGGTGCACAGAGCCGCACCGTCCCGGAGCCGCGGGCTGCCCGTGCCGCGCAGCGAACGCCCGGCCGCCTTCGCCGCAACCGAGGGCACAGCGGTCATGCGCCGTGCCGGGCGCGGCACCGCGCCGCTCCGAGCCTCCGGCGAGGAGGACCACGACCCGCCGACCCGCGTTCCGCACCCGCACCGGACCACCGGTGAGGGGCAGTCCCGCCCCTGACACCGTCCGCCACCACGACAAGGAGCACCATGCCCACACTCGAACGCCACGACGAGGTCCTCGTTCTCGACCTGGGCGACGGCGAGAACCGCTTCCACCCGGACTGGATCGCCTCGGTCAACGCCGCCCTGGACGAGGCCGAGCAGGTCCAGGGTCCCCGTGCCCTGGTCACCGCCGCCACCGGGAAGTTCTACTCCAACGGCCTGGACCTGGACTGGCTGATGGCCAACGCCGACCACCACGAGGGCTACGTCGCCGACGTCCACCACCTGTTCGCGCGCATGCTGGCCCTGCCGATGCCCACGGTGGCGGCCCTGCAGGGCCACACCTTCGCCGCCGGCGCCATGTTCTCCCTCGCCCACGACCTGCGCGTGATGCGCGCCGACCGCGGCTTCTGGTGCCTGCCCGAGGCCGACATCAACATCCCCTTCACCCCGGGCATGTCGGCGCTCATCCAGGCGCGTCTGGCGCCGCAGACCGCGCACGAGGCCATGCTGACCGCCCGCCGCTACGGCGGCAACGACGCCGAGGCGGCCGGCATCGTGGACCGGGCCGTGTCCGAGCAGGACGTGCGCCCCACCGCCGTCGAACTGGCCCGCTCCCTGGCCGCCAAGGACGCCGCCACCATGGGCACCATCAAGTCCCGCATGTACGCCCCCGTCCTGGACGTGCTGCGGGACAAGGACGCCCCCCTCGGCTGATGCCGCAGGGGGTCCGCGCCCGGCCCCGGGACCGCGCAGTACGGACCCGGGGCCGAGGCGGCAGCGCACGGCCGCGCCCCGCCCCACCGACCCCGCACCCCGGGCCCAGGGCGGGTTGCCGGAACCCGCCGACACGGGTCTGTCGCACGGATGCCAGAGTGGGACCACCACGACCGCCCTCTCTGGAGACCGATCCGTTCACATGCGCTTGCTGCTCGTCCGCCACGGCCAGACCCCGTCCAACCTCAAGCACCTCCTGGACGCGGCAGAACCGGGTCCGGGGCTGACCCCGCTGGGCCAGCAGCAGGCGGCGGCACTTCCCGGAGTGCTGGCGGGCGAGGAGATCGACGCCCTCTACGCCTCCACGCTGATCCGCACCCAGCTCACCGCCGCACCGCTGGCGGCCGACACGGGGCTCGAGGTCCGGGTGCGGGACGGCATCCGGGAACTGATCGCCGGCGACCTGGAGATGCGGGGTGACGAGCTCGCCGCCGAGACGTACCTGAGCACCGCCTTCGCCTGGTCGGCGGGGGACACCGGGCTCCGCATGCCTGGCGGGGAGAACGGGGTGGAGGCCCTCCGGCGCTTCGACGCCGTGGTCGAGGAGGCCGCGGCCACCGGGGCGCGGACGGTGGCCATGGTCAGCCACGGCGCCGTCATCCGCATGTGGGTGGCGGCCCGCGCCGAGAACGTCGACGTCGCGTTCGCGTCGGCCCACGTACTGGAGAACACCGGCGTCGTCGTCCTCTCCGGCACCCCAGCCGAAGGGTGGCGAGCGGAGACGTGGATGGGCAAGACCGTCGGTCCCGACAGCAGTGTTCCCGGAGCGGAGAGCGGTCCCGCCGGCGAGGCCGTGGACGGCGTCGAGGCCTGACCGACTTTCCGGAGGGCCGCTGGCCGGGGCTCCCGTGCGTGCCGACGATCGCGGTCCGGCCGGTGCCGGAGGCCTTCACCGCCCTGGCCCCGGCAGGGCCGGCGGACACTGCGCCGCGCCACCCGTGCACGGGTGCATCACGCGCCCCGTGAATCGGCGGTGCGGTGCCGGCCGCCCGTCAGCCGCCCGAGTGGGCTCGCGCGGGCTCGGCCTCCGGGGTGAGGGCCGCCTGGAAGACGCCGAAGTTCCCGGTCATCCAGAGGGCCGTCAGCTTGACCCCGCAGATCCGCCAGCCGGCCGGGGTCCGCTCGAACCGGTTCGTGTAGTACCCGTAGACGGTCTGCTCGCTGTCCCCGGTGCTGTTCGGCAGGTGGTGACCGGCTCGGACGTAGGCCACGCCTGTGGCGTGATCGTCGTCGTCGAAGGTGATCACGTGGTTCGTGATCATGTGCTGCGTCGCCTTGAACGACTCCATCCTCGGTGCGGTCCCCCTGACCCAGTCGTCGGCCGTGAGGCGGACGGCGGGCTGGCCGAAGCCGTCACTGAAGTCGACCTCGACCTCGTCGGTGAAGCAGCTCCGGAACAGCTCCCAGTCACGGGAGTCGGTTCCCGTGGCGTAGCGGAGCTGGACATCGCTGATCTCGGCGCGGTCCAGCAGACGGCGCAGGCGGTTCTCATCGACGGGCAATTCGTGTGACTGTGTCATGCGAACACTGTGGGGTCTTGATGTGACGCTGTCAAGTAGACTGTGCGCCATGGTGACGCGAACCGAAGCAGCGGCTGCGACCCGGAGCGCCCTTGTGCGCGCCGCATCCGAACTGCTCGACGAGGGGGGACCCGACGCGGTGACGCTCCGGGGTGTGGGGGCCCGCGCCGGGGTCTCCCGCGGCGCACCCTACGGGCACTTCGAGAACAAGGAGCACCTGCTGACCAGGCTCGCCATCGACGCCTGGAACTCCCTGGCGGACAAGGTGGAACAGCTGCGGTCCGCCCCGGACACGACCACCGGCGAACGGCTCGAGCACGCCGTGCTGGAGCTCATCGGGGTCGGCCGCCGACAACCGCGCCTGTACGCGCTGATGTTCAGCGCCCCGGTGGACGACCCGGAGGCCGCCGAGGCCGCGAGCCGCCTGGAGAACGCGTTCCTCGCCATCGTCGCCGACGTGGTCGGCGAGGCGGACGCCCTCCGCTACGGCGCCCTGCTGATGTCGAGCGCGCACGGGATCGCCGGACTGGAGCTCAGCGGCCACCTGGCGAAGGAGAAGTGGAAGACCGACGGGGACCAGCTCGTGCGCATGATGATCGACTCCATCCGGTCCGGCGTCGGGAACACCGACACACGCGGCTGAGAGGCCGGAGATTCCGCCTACCGCGCGCCGACGCGGGCGTCACCCAATCCGGCCCGGCTCAGCTCCGGTGCGACCGTGGAGCCCCGGCCGACGCGCGGGGTGGAGCCGGGCACGCGCGCCAGCCCGTCGGACAGCACCGCGACCAGGTGCGGCCACTCCCACGGGGAGCCCCGGCGGAACTTCACCCCGGTGTGGATCTCGGTCCGGGCTCGGTCCAGGACGGTGCCGGACCGGAACAGTCTTCTCATCCCCGGCTCCTGGAGAACCCGGCGGGGTCACGGCCGAGCTGCGCCACCAGACGGTCCCCCGGCCTGTTCGACGGGGTCACAACGGGCGGGGCGAACAACGAACGCCCTTTCTCACTACGCACCCCGGCCCTCTCGCGACGCTGGGCCGCGAGAGGGCCGGGGTGCGGGCGTGGGCGTCGCGCCACCGCAGCTAAGCGTGCAGAGCCCGAGTCTGCGCCACTTGCATGCACGAACGCTCTGACGGCAGAGCCGACTCATGAGAACTTCGGCAGCACGCGGCGTCGGCTATCGGCCGGTGCACCGCAGGACGACGTGCTGGGGCTCAGCCGCTGACATGTGTTCCGTTGAGGCGGACATCGGCCAGCGCCAGAGCGCGGTCGCGGGCACGCCCGGACATCGGCGCTGTCACGGTGAACTCCACAGCCGTCCCCGCGGCCAAGGACCGGTGTCGGGGGTCCTGCGCGGTCACCGTGACGCGTAGGCCGCGCTCGTCACGGTCTGTGGAGGCAACGACTGCGCCTTGCACGTCGATCTGGTCCCCGGCCTCGCTGGGCAGGTAGAACGAGACGTTCCAATCCGGCACCTCTTCGCTGTCCCGGGGTACCGTCACGCGCACCCGGCTGCTGCCGGGGCCCGACTCGGTGTCGAGTGCAGGTGTGGCGGGAAGGCGCAGGGAGTCGGCGGCGACCGTAGGGACAGCGACCCACCGGGTGCCCTCCGCGCCGCCGAGGACGACCCTGTCGCGGTCGACGCCCAACCTCGCGCTGTCGTCACCGGGGTCTGCCAGGGACAGCAGGCCCTCCTCATCGTGCACCTGGCGCCACAGGGCCTCAGTAGCACGATGGTCGGCATCGCCTTGACGGACCCCCTGGGGGGTGCGGATCAGGTATTGGCGGCTGTACCGGTTGACGAGGTGGAACAACCCCTTTCCTGCATCCTGGAATTCCCACTGCTGAGCCAGGGTCCCATTCGCTTGACTCATGCTGAGTTCGGTTTCTCCGGAGACACTGTACGTCTGCGGCGCGAGTACGTGGTCCATGTCTTCGGGTTGGCACAGCACCATGTTTTGCAAAGAGGGTTTGATCTCCTTGTACTTGACTTTGGTGCTCACCGGTCGGAAAGCGAAAAGCATCGCGCTGGGGTGTTTCCGATGGTCGAAATCGACGATTCTTGCCTGGGACACCTCGAAGTCCTGGATTCCACAGTCGACGTGCTCCTCATTCGGATATCCCAAGCTTCCCAGGTATTCGGTGTTTTCCCCGGTGCTGTCCTGGAACATGACGTAGTTGAAAATCCCGTTTTTAGGGTCGTGGTAGACGTGGAAGCCCTGGAAGTATTTGCCCTCTCCCGGACAGTAGGGAGGCTTCTCTTCGCAACCGTAGCAATCGCCCGTCTGACTTCCGTCGATGGTCTGCCAACTACTGCCCTGGCGCATCTGCATGCCGTGCAAGAGGCGGTACTTGTGCCCGGTTTTCTCGTTCTCGTACTCCTTGCACCACGCCTTCACACCCGTGAGGCGGCCAGTTTTGGCTGGGCGGTGAACAAAGTCATCCTTGGTGAAGAGGTTGTCGAGACTGCCAGCCCCTTGCTTTCCGAACGGACCCCAGAAAATTTCGACGTCGCGGTCCACCGTATCGTACTTCTTCTGCCAGTCCCCGAAGGGGCGCCAGTAGACCTGGGCGTACTCGACTGCGGCGAACCACATTTCCCGATGGAACTCAACCTTCTTGGCGAGAGTGTCGATCTCGTCCCATCCGGCCTTGTAGGTATCCATTACGTAGTTGATATAAGTGGGAGAACTCCCCTGTGTGAGGTTGCTGAGGGTCGTTTTGCAGTCATTAATTTTTTGATTCCCGAAGCCGAGTTTCTCCCCGTTGATGCACATGTCGCGCAGGATAAACAGGTGGATGTTGGCGACCTGGACAAACAGTGGAAGGATGGCAACCTTGTAGTCTTTGTCCTGAAAAGCGGGAAGGTCGTTGATGATTGCTGTCTCGATGGCTTTCCAGTCTGTCCTGGCGTCTTCCTTGTCCTTGTTGCTGGCGCTGTTCTTGTATGCGGCCTCGGCTGACTTCTTGTAACGTGCGCAAAGGCCGTAGAGGCCCTTGAGCTGGTTCTCCGTAAATTTTCGGTAGAGATCCTTGATCTCCTTCTTCACGAGTTTTTTGACGCGTTCCTCGATCTCAAGCCATACGTCGTCTTTTCCGGACGGCCACAGGTAGGAAAGACCGATTCCCAATCCGACGCCGATCAGGGTCCCCCACCCCGGAACGACACTGCATATGCCCATGATGATTTGCTTCATTGCGGCCAGGGCGGTATCCATGTCCTTCTTGCCATGTGGCTGGGCAGGAGATGAAAGCCCGAAAGCCTCTTGGGCCTGGCGTGGGACAAATGCTGCTCTCTCCTCTTCGAGGATGGCTTCTGCGCGGGTGTCCTCCGGACGATTCATCACAGGCCTCCATGTGGCATCAAACAGGAAGAAAGGATTTGCGGAATCCACAGAAATACCGTGGTGCTGTTCTGTGGCGTCGACATGACTACCCGACGGCCTCTTGCTGACACTTGACCTGTGTTCTGTTGGCCAGAACTAGAAGGCGGACATGCCTGGGCGGGGAAATAATTTCCATACCCGCTGTTGACCGGAGAAGGGGTGCTCAGGCACTTTCCTCGGCCATGGCAGGCCACGGTTCAAGTACCGAAAGGGGTCCTGTGCGGCTCGATTCCGATCGCGGCCTCTCGCGGAATGACCTGCACTACCTCAACCGATCAGGCCGGTGCGGGCCCCGCTGCGTTGGGTGAGGAACAGGGGACACGGCCTTCAGGTCCCGACCCATCTGGGCGCGGCCAGACCCGGTCACCGCGTTCCTGGAACCTGTGGGCATGCGGTCGGTCAAGGCAGTCCCCTGAGAGGAGGGAGCACGCGGCGAGCAGGTCGTGTGCGAATGCGCGCGTGTATGGGGCCAGTCTCCGGTGGAGCGGGTTCCGCTCGCCAGCTTGGACGATCTCGGCGCAGACGATCAGGTGCGCCAGACGCCCCTCCTCGGTGTCCAGCACGTCGGAGAAGACCTCACGGATCACGGCAGCTGCACCGGGTTCGGCCAGGGCGTAGGCATGCAGGACCGCGGCGTCATACCCCAGCGGTGCCGCAGCCCACCCCTCCCAGGCGATGAGCACCAGCGGGGACGCCGGGGTTCCCGGCCCGGCCCCCGGCTGGGAGACAGTTGCGGAATGGGCCCTGCCCGCCCGTTTGTGAGCCCCGAGGCCCGACCGGCGTTGTCGGTGGCCTGTGCGATCCCGGTGTCATGACCGACCGGACCGGAACCACCGCCGCCGCGTCCGCCCCCGATGTCGAGCACCTGGCCGCGACCCTGGGCCCCGCGAGGAGTCGGCCTGCGCCGCCGGGATGTGGATCGGACACGGTCAGGTGGTGCACCGTCCGGCCACGCACCTGTGGGCGAGGACAGCTGCGGGGGTGGCTCGCCCCGGCGGAAGCCCGGTGCGAACCTCCCGGCCCGCGCGGGACTCTCACCGGTATCCGTGAAGGGGAGGGACATGGCGGGTGTCGGGGAAAGCGTGGACGGATACCGGCTCGTGGGCGACCTCGGCGCGGACCCCCGAGGCGCGCACTTCCGGGCGGTGGACGCCGGGGGCGCACCGCATGTGCTCACGCTCGTGTCGGGCGAAACGGCGCGCACACCCGGGTTCCGCGAACGACTCGAACGGTCGGTGGCGCTGTCGCTGCGGGTGTCCTCCTTCTCCCTGCTGACGGCGGTGGACGCCGACCCGTGGGCCGGCACGCCGTGGGTCGCCTTCCGGGACGCCGGGCACGCCGAACCCCTGAGCGAGCGGATCGCCGGCGGGGACCTGCTCGCGGACCGGGAGCTGTACCGGTTCGCCGTGCACACCGCCACCGCGCTGGCGGTCCTGCGCGACGCGGGCATCGTCCACCACGGGGTCACCGGGGAGAACATCCTGGTGGGCGCGGACGGCGCGGTCGTCGTCGACCGTGTCGTCGCCCGAGCGGTGGAGAGCACCGCCGACGGCCGCCGGTCTCTCCTGACACCGCAGCAGCCGGAGCCGGGGCGGCGGGGCGGTGGTCGGGGCACCGGCGCCGACGACGTCTTCGGTTGGGCGGCGACCGTGGTCCGGGCGGCCACGGGGAGGTCGGCGTTCCCCGGGCCGATTCCCCCCGAGACGGCCGCCCGCGCGGTGACGGGGCGACCGGACCTGGAGGGGGTGCCCCGACCGCTGTCGTCGGTGCTGGAAAGCTGCCTGGTCCACGACCCCGCGCGTCGGCCCGGCGCGCACCGGGTGCTGGCAGTCCTGCTCGGATACACGGGAGAAGACGTGCGTCCGGACCTGGGGGAGCTCCATGAGCGGTCCCTCCGGTTCGGGACCAGGAAGAGGTGGATGCCCCTGGAGGTCGACCTCGGAGTCTTGGAAGGCGGGTTCAGGGCCCGTGCCCGGGAGGTACGGAGGCGGGTTGCGGCGTCCGAGCCGGAGAATCGCGGTGAACTGAACCTCATCTGGCAGCCGCCCGCCATGGACGGTGGCGATGGGGACTGAACCGGTGTAGCGGCCGCGCCCGGTCTCGGCCGGGACCGCTCACCGTACGGCTGCCCACACCGCGGTGCGGGTCGGCACTGGCATGTACCGGGTTCGGGTCCCGGGAACGTCTTCCGGCACACCGTGGCCCACAACAACACCGACGACGGCTGGGACCTCTGCACCGAGTCCGACACCGGCCCCATCTGCGCCGTGACCGTCGAGGACTCCCTCGCCCACGGGAACGGCACCCTCAACGACGGGTCCCGGGCGGGCGCCCGCTCCCGCCCCGTCCCGCCGCCCCGACCGGGCTCGGGGCGACGGACGGCGGCTCGGTCACCGGTCAGACCACGAAGAACGTGAACGCCCCGTACATCGAGATGCTCAGGGTGTACTCGTCGACCTCCCCGGTCTCCTCGTCCAGCGCCTGGCACGTGAACGGCGCGTCCGTGTCGGGCTCGCCGCGCACGAGGTCGGCCTCCATGTCGCAGAGCACGTACTCGGTGTCCGCCTGCACGCGCAGGGTGTCCTCGACCGCCTCGCGGATCAGCGGCCCGTCCACGAGCTGCGGCTGGTAGGAGACGAGGATGCCGGAGGACTCCACCGTGATCGCGTACTCGAACTCCTCCCCGAGGAAGTTCACCGTGCACGTGGCGGTCTCCCCCTCGGTGCCCGCGATCTCCGGGCACTCGGAGGTGGCGTCCGGGTCCACGACCGACGCGAAGACGGAGACCTGCTCCAGGGCCTCCCAGGCGATGCGGTCGCCCAGCGGCGCGGAGCTGTCGGGCTCAGCGGGCAGGTCCTCCGCAGTCACCTCCGGCGCGGCGTCGGGGATCGGGCCCTGGTTGAAGTCGGCGGTGTCGACCTCCGGGGTCTCCTCCTCGGTCACCTCGGCGGGCTCCGGGGTCCCTTCCGGCTCGGGGTCGGCCCCGCCGCAAGCGGCGAGGACGAGGGCGGATCCGGCGGCGACCACGCCCAGGGTGATGCGGCGCGTGAGGTCAGGGTTCAGCATGTGTACCTCGGGGGTTCGGTGGAGGATGGGAATCCTGCGTGGCGCAGGAAGCTCATGTAGAGGGAGTGCTCAGACACCGGATTTGTTGCACGCCGACGCCATGTTGTGACCCGAGACAACCCGCGGCTCCCCGGTTGACGCCCGCTCCACAGCTGCTCCTGCACCCTGCCTGACCTGCCCGAAGACGCCCCTCCGTCTCGGGTGTTCTTCGACTCCTTCCCCCCAGGCCCAAACGACGAGGGACCCCCAGGTCGGCGACCTGGGGGTCCCTCGGGAGACGGCTCGGGTCAGGCCACCGCGTTGATGCACCACACGATCCACGGCAGCGCCACGATGTCGATCAGCACCGCACCGGCCAGCGGGACGATCAGGAAGGCCTTCTCCGAACGGACCCCGAAACGCCGGTTGAAGGCGTCCATGTTCGCCATCGCGTTGGGGGTGCCGCCCAGGCCGTGGCCGACCATGCCGGCCGCCATCGTCGCGGCGTCGTAGCCCTTCCCCAGCAAGCGGAACACGACCAGCGCGACGAACAGCAGCAGGACGATCACCTGGACCGCGAGGAGCAGCACGAGCGGCAGGGCCAGCGCGTACAGGTCCCAGATCCGCAGGCCCATCATGGCCATGGTGAGGAACAGGCCGAGCGACAGCGACGACACCAGCGACAGGGCGCCCTGGTGCATGCGCAACCCGAACCGGTCACCGACGTTGCGCGCGACAGCCGCCACCACCATGGCGCCCACGTACGCGGGCAGCACGAACCCGGTCGTCTCGCTG
Source organism: Nocardiopsis tropica (assembly GCF_042660575.1). Lineage (NCBI taxonomy): Bacteria > Bacillati > Actinomycetota > Actinomycetes > Streptosporangiales > Nocardiopsidaceae > Nocardiopsis > Nocardiopsis tropica. Next base: position 34,797 of record NZ_JBHSUF010000014.1, on the reverse strand, counting down.
AACCACGTGCCCAGCGCGACCCCGGCCACCATCACCACGCCGATCAGCACGGCGGTGTTCACCAGCGGGCCGTAGCCCACCGGCTCCTCCTTCTCCTCCGCCTCGGCGGCGGAGGACGCGGCGGTGTCGGCGACCGCGGGCACCTCCACCTTGTGGCGCCGCATCAGCCAGGAGGCCATCGGACCGCCCAGCAGACCGCCCGCGACCAGGCCGAAGGTGGCCGCGGCGATCGCGATCGCGGTGGCGCCGTCGGTGCCCAGGGCCTCGGCGGTGGGGCCGAACGCCGCCGCGGCGCCGTGGCCGCCCTCCAGGGCGACGGCGCCGGCCATCACGCCCAGCACCGGGTCGATGCCCAGGGCCGTGGCCATGCCGATGCCCACCACGTTCTGGAGGATCGCCAGGGTCCAGCACGCCAGCAGGTAGACGATCAGCAGCTTGCCGCCCTTGCGGAGCAGGCTGACGCTGGCGCCGAGGCCGATGGTGGTGAAGAACGCGATCATCGCTGGCTCTTGCAGCGTGGTGTCCAGCTCCAGCTGGGCCACGCCGGTCTCCCGCAGCGCCAGGACGGCCAGCGCGAACGCGAAACCGCCGATCACCGGGCCGGGGATGCTGAACCGCTGGAGGAAGCCGATGTGGCGCCGGGCGAACTCGCCCAGGAGCAGCAGGACGACGGCCAGGGTGGTGGTCTGGATCAGGTCCAGGGAGATGTTCACGAGTTCCGTCCTCTGGCCGCGCGCACGCGGTCCACCATGCGTGCGGCGACGCGCGCGGTCCGGCCGTCCACGTCCAGGGACGGGTTCAGTTCGGCCACGTCGAACAGGGCCAGCCGTCCCGAGGCGGCGACCTCCTCGACCACGGCCTGCACCACCTCGGTCGGAACGCCGAGCGGGGAGGGGGCGCTCACCCCGGGCGCCACCCACGCGGGCAGGGCGTCCAGGTCGAGCGTGAGGTAGACGTCGTCCACCGTGTCCAGGAAGGAACGGACGAAGGCCAGCACCCGCTCCAGGCGGGCGGCGGTGCACCGGTCGTCGGTGAGGTACTCGACGCCGAGCCGGTCGGCGCGGTCGAACAGCACGGGGGTGTTCCCGGCCTCGTTGATCCCGACGACGGCGTACCGGAAGTCGCGTCCCCGGGCCCGCTCGGCCTCGCAGATCTGGAGGAAGGGTGTTCCGGAGGTGGGCTCCGGTTCCTCGCGCAGGTCGAAGTGGGCGTCGATGTTGAGCACGCCCAGAGTGCGGGTCCGGTCCGAGCCCAGGCCCTCGTCCAGGCCCAGGTAGCTGGCGTAGGCGACCTCGTGGCCGCCACCGAGCACGACGGGGAAGTGCCCGGCCCTCATGGCCCCGGCCACCACCGAGCCCAGCGCGCGCTGGCCGGCCTCCAGGTCGCCGTCGTCCACGCGGACGTCCCCGGCGTCGTACAGCGCCTCGTCCCGGTGCAGGGCGAGCGGGGCGAGCGCGCGGCGCAGGGCGGCGGGTCCCTCGGCGGCGCCGGTGCGGCCCCTGTTCCTGCGCACGCCCTCGTCGGAGGCGAAGCCGACGATCGCGGTTCCGGCCCGGCCGGCGTCGTCGAGCGGGCGCACGGTGGTGTGCCAGCGCCGGTGTTCGGCGCCGGGGCCGTCGTCGCGCCCGGTCCAGACGGGGGGATCCACCCTGTTCAAATCGTTCCTCCACTCAGGTCACGCGCCGCCTCTTTGACGAGGCGGACGTAGTAGGGGCGCCGGCGCTCGGTCAGCGCCGCCGGGGCCATCACGGTGACGACCCCGTTCAGGGAGCCCGAGTCGCCGAGCACGGGGGCGCTCGCGCCCCACACGCCCTCGTCGAGGGCGCTCTCGCTGACCGCCACGCCCTTCTCCCGCACCAGGGGGTGCGCGGCCTCCAGGGCCCGCACCCGTTCGGCGGGGAGCCGGTAGGCGGCGTACACCTGCTGGCGCCGTGACTCGGGGAGGTGGGCCAGCAGCGCCTCGGCCGTGGCCCCGCGCAGCAGCGGCTGCACGGCTCCGCGGGTGTAGCAGCAGCGCAGCACCCGGGCCCCCTCGACCGCGTCCACGCACAGGGCCTCGGTGCCGACCGGCACCATGAAGGCCGCCAGTTCGCCGGACTCGTGCGAGAGCCGTTCCAGCCGTGGGCCGATGGCGGTGCGCTCCAGCGCGCCGTTGCGGTACTTCTCCGCGAACCGGACCGCCACGGGGCCGGCCCCGTAGGCGGTACCGACACGCTGCACGAACCCGGTCGCGGACAGCCGGTCCAGCATCCGGTAGACGGTGCTGACCGGGATGCCGGTGGCCTCGGAGACCTCCGAGGCGGTGGCGTGTTCCGCTTCGGCGAAGACCATCAGCACGCCGAGCAGGCGGTCGGTGGTCCGTCCCGCGTTGCCGGACGTCGCGTCGGCTGACATGGCGCCCCCTCTCCCGGACCTGGCCAGCTCCGAGCGGCGCTCGGGACCGGCTCACTCTATGGATCGGACAAAAGGTATGAAAAGGGCAAATTCTCATCCGATGAGAAGGCTACGTTCCGATCCGCGCCCGGGAGTCCGACCGGTTCTGTGAGGCTGCACTCAGCCGTCACCCCTGGTGGGCACACGAAAAAAGGCCCTGCTGGGCAGGGCCTTCGCCGGATGTCCGAGGGGGCGTATGCCGCCCCCTCGGCAGGACCGGTCCTAGTACTCGGTGATCGTCTGGGCGATGCCCTCGACGACCTGGACCTCGGCCGTGACGGAGGTGCCGTTCGCCAGGGTGGCGTCGAACTGGTCGAAGTCGCAGATGACGTCGCCGGTGTCGGGGTCCTGGACGCCCCCGGCGCAGGCGTAGATGCCGGCGTAGATCACGGTGTCCTCGGCCACGAAGAACGCCGTCCCGTCGATCATGTACTCACCCGGGGCGATGTACTCCAGCTCGCCCCGCACGACGGCGGAGCCCTCGGGGGCCTCGTCGGTCCCCGCGGCGCCGTCGCCGGGAGCTGTCCCGGGCGCCGGCTCGGCCTGGCCGTCGACGTCGTACTCGGTGATCGAGAGGGCGTTCCCGGGCTCCTCCACCTCGGCCTCGGCGTACACGGGCGCGCCGCCCTGCACCGCGGCCTCGAGCGACTCCAGGTCGCAGTCCACGAGACCGAAGCCGTTCTCGTCGAGGCCGTCCTCGGCGGGGCAGGCGTTGAGGCCGCCCAGGATCTGCGTCTCCTCGGTGGCGAAGAAGGCCGCGCCGTCGATGCTGAACTCGCCCGGGGCGATGAACTCCAGCAGGCCGACCCGGGGCTCCGTCACCACCGCGGCCTCGTTGCCCTCACCCACGTCCGTACCGTCCGCCACCGCGTCGATCACTTCCCCGGAGGAGCACGCGGCGGAGCCGAGGACCACCAGGCCGGAGGTCGCGAGAGCCAGGACGGTGGTACGGAAATTGCGGTTCATGCGATTCCTTTCTCCCCAAGGGAAGAGATATCTCATTGCGGGTGAGGGTTTTCGGGTATGGCTGTGGCAGGGATTTCGGGAATGGAGAACACGCGCCGTGGGGGAGGTGCGGTGTCTCGTGCAACCCGGGAAAAATGCGCTCCGATGGGCGCTTCCCCGCCGGTCGATCTCGTCGAGAGGTGCCGTGGCCTCTAGCTATGCCTCATCGACGTCGGGATCGGATGTGTCGGGCTCGTTCCGTCATCGACGCGCGTCCGAGTTTGTGAATTTCGGTCGTCCGGCAATGCGGATCGCCCTTTCTTCTGTGCTCGGCGGGACGCTTCCGGCGCCGCTCCTCTTGTGTCCGTGGTTTCTTTCTGTGCCTTCTGATGGCAGAGGGGACAGAGGAGTTCTCCCGAATCGCGAAGTTTTTCGGCACCGGGCCGAGGCGACGACCCTCCCAGGACGAAGAGCCTGGTCAGGACGGTACGACGGGCCCGGTCGGGGAGGGTCGGTGGGTGCGGCGTCCCCCGGTTTCGGGGCTGAGCCCCGATTGCCCGTCCCGCCCGACCTCCTCACCCGGCACGGACTCGGGCTGCGTGCTTCCCGAGGGCGCGTGCACCGGACTGCCACCGCGACCGCGGACCTTCCTTCCCGCAACGGCGCCCTCGACGGTGCCGTGAGAAGCGGCCACCGCGCCGCGGCGGAGGCCCTGCGCAGGGTCCGAGGCGGGGGTGTTCCGTCCGGGCGGTGCCAACGGTGCACCGCGCCGCCATCCACTCCGCGTACGCGATGGGCAGGGCAACCGGCCACTCTCGAACGCCACACGCCACACGCCACACGCCGCGAACGCGTTCGGCCCCGGCTGCGAACGGACCGGCGCCGTCGCCCCGGGCCATTCCTGCAAGCGGTCGACCGACGGCATTCGGCGACATCCGACACCTGATACCGGTTTTTCCCGTGGCACCGAGAATGCAGTAGCGGATATCGGCTGACAGAACGCCCGACCGGACGCAACCGGCCGACCGCCGGACTCCGCGACCCTGCCCACCGACCTCGGCAGCCACCATGCACGCGATTTCTGCTACAGCACCAGGCAGAAGTGACGACACTCACGCTAACGAATATTTCGCTGTTTCGCGGTGTTACGCTCCTTGCTTCTACGGTGAAACGGAAAGGGTAGATTTCGAGTGCCCCCACGCAATGCCACCCCATCGCCGAATGGCGACCATGCCGCGCAGACCGCAGCCGTGGCCGAGGAACAGCTCGTCCTCGACGAGGCCTTCACGCGCCGCGACGAGATACTCCAGTACCTCGACGCCGAGATCGCGGTCCCGGCGGGCGACACGACCGGGCACGCCCGGCTGCGCATGATGGCCAACCGCCGCGAGGAACTGCGGCGCGCGGACCGGGGTCTGATCTTCGGCCGGCTCGACGCGCTCGACCGGACAGTCCTGCGCGTGGGGCGCGTCGGTGTGCCCAGCGCGGGAGACGACAGCGATCCCCTGGTCATCGACTGGCGCGCACCGGCCGCGAGGCCCTTCTACACCGCGACCCCGGTCGACCCCCAGGGGCAGGGCCGACGCCGCCACATCCGTGTCGACGGGCGGGAGGTGACCGGCGTCGACGACGAGCCGCTCGACGGGTCGGGGGCGGGTGAACTGGTCGGCGAGGGCGCCCTGCTCGCGGCCCTCGGAGAGCGGCGCACCGGCCGCATGGGTACCGCGGCGGCCACCCTGCAGCGCGAGCAGGACGAGGTGGTCCGCGCCGACTCCCGGGGGCCGCTGGTCGTGCAGGGCGGCCCGGGCACCGGCAAGACCGTGGTGGCACTGCACCGGGTGGCGTACCTGCTCTTCACCTATCCGCAGCTCGCCGCGCAGGGCGTTCTGGTCCTGGGCCCGTCCCTGCGCTTCCTGGAGTACATCACCCAGGTGCTGCCGGCGCTCGGGGAGACCGCCATCGTGTCGGCGACCTGCGACACCCTGGTCCCGGGGATCGGGGTGGAGCGTGCGGAGTCGCGCGAGATCGCGGAGATCAAGGGCAGGGGGCTCTGGCAGCAGGCGCTCTCCCGGTACTCGGCCTCGCTCGTCCCTCGGCCCGTCGACCTGGAACTGGTGTGGGAGGGGGAACGGTACACGATCGGTGAACACAGGGTCGCCCGGGCTCTCGCGTCGGCGACGGCCGGGCACTCCTACCACGCGGCTCGCGCCCTCTTCGGCCAACAGGTCCACCATCTGCTGACCGACGCGATAGCCGAGCGCAGCGAAGAGCTGCTGGCGCAGATGGAGGAGGGCTTCGAGGATCTGCTCGCCCGGTTCGACGCCGGGATCACGCGCTCGGACAACCGCGCCGCGAGCAACGGCACCACCGGAACGGATGTCGACGGAGAGCTCACCGAGGAGGACCTGGAGCGACTGCACGACCGGATCGCCGCCGACTCCGGCGTGGCCGCCACGCTGGAGGGGTGGTGGCCGACCCGCGACACGACGACGGAACTGCGTCGGCTGCTCGGCGACGCGGAACTGCTGCGCCGGTGGGCGCCGGAGCTCACCGACGCCGAAAGGGAGATGGTCGTCGGTGAACCGCGGGAGTGGGCGAGCAGTGACATCCCCCTGTTCGACGCCCTGGACGATCTTCTGGGTGATGTGCGACCGAACGAGGAGCAGGGGGAGTTCCTGACCGACCGTGCCGCGGCACAGCGGGACTGGGTGTACGGGCACGTCGTCGTGGACGAAGCACAGGAACTCTCCGAGATGCAGTGGCACATGGTCATGCGCCGCTGCCCTTCCCGTTCGATCACCGCTGTCGGCGACATCGATCAGGCCGAGGCGCCGCACCGGCACACGACCTGGGAGGACGCGGTCGGCGCGGCCTTCGGCACAAGATGGGCGCAAGCCTGGTTGACCATCTGCTACCGCACCCCGCTGGAGGTCATGGCCCTCACCGGGCCGGTACTCCAGAACGCGGGCAGCCGGAACGAACCCCCTCGCGCCGTGCGCGCCTCGGGCGTCGAGCCCTGGGAACGCACGGTGGACGAGCCCGGCCTCGCGGCCGAGGCGGTCCGCGTCATCGGGGAACTCTCGGAACGGTGGGCAGGGGGCATGGTCGGTGTCATCGCTCCCCGCGAACGCCTGCCGGCCCTGCGCGCGGCGCTGCCCGACGTGCCGGTCCTGTCCGCCACCGAGGCCAAGGGGCTGGAATGGGACGCCACCCTGCTCATCGACGCCCCCGGCATCACCGCCGAACCCCGTGGCTGGAACGGACTGTACGTCGCACTGACACGGTGCACCCAGGAGATGGGACAACTGCTGGTGACACACGGGGCGGAGGCGCCGAGGTGATCTCGACGGTACCGAGAAGGCGACCCTGACCCCTTTCCGGAACACGGCCCCTGGCCCCGGCGCCGCTGAGACGGTCTCCGCGCCCCGGGGCTGAGGCCCCTCGCGCGGGTCCGCCGCTGCCCCACCGATGGAGGGGCGGCGGCGGACGTGCCTTTCTCCGCCGGAACGGACCTCGTATAGAGCGTTCGGTCCGGGTGACGTTGTGTGCACCGTCGTGACGAGCTTCGGCAGGACCTCATAGAGGACGGTTCGGGCTCACCACAGCCCTCGGGAGCGGGCATGCCGTGCTCGGTGATCTCACCTTCGACCATGCGCCGGAGAAACCCCGTGCCCGGCTCCTGCCTGTCCGTGCGCACTGCTAGACATGTCGCACACCCCTCGAACAGCACAGAAGAGACATCGTGATCAAAGAACACCTCACCGAGTACGCCGGCCTCCCCGTGGTCGAGTTCCTCGACCAGGACGCGGAGGCGCACTACCTCCGGGAGGCCGCCTCCAACGCGCGCCGGAACCAGGTGGAGGCCCCGGCCTCCACCCCGCACCGGGAGAGGATGGCCAAGGCCGGGCTCGCCCCGGACTCGGTGGCGTGGCGGCTCCGCCTCTCCAGCTACACCGAGGAGTTCGTCCCCTACCTGGCCAGGTTCGTCGAGGAGGTGGACACCTCCCGCGTGGTCGCGCTGGTGATCGGCGACTGGGGGTTCGAGGAGGGCAGCGACATCTCCTCCCGCGAGCTCCGGGACGCCCTGATCGCCCACGCCCCGGCCCTGCCCGCACTGCGCTCGCTCTTCCTCGGCGACATCACGTTCGAGGAGAACGAGATCTCCTGGATCCAGCACTGCGACATGGCTCCGCTGCTGGCCGCCTACCCGCACCTGGAGGAGTTCACCGTCCGCGGGGTGGGGGAGACCTACGAGGGGGCTGAAAGGCTCTCCCTGCACGTGCCCGAACACGGCTCCCTGCGCTCGCTCACCCTCCAGAGCGGCGGCCTGCCCGCCGAGGTGGTGCGCCAGGTCCTGACCTCGGGGCTGCCCGCGCTGCAGCGCCTGGAACTGTGGCTGGGCGTGGAGGACTACGGCGGCGACGCCACCCCCGACGACCTGGCGCCCCTGCTGTCCGGGGAGGCCCTGCCCGGACTCGGGCACCTGGGCCTGCGCAACTCCCGCAATACCGGGGAGTGGGTGCGGGCCCTGGCCCAGGCCCCGATCACGGCCCGCCTGTCCTCGCTCGACCTGTCCCTGGGCACCCTGTGCGAGGACGACGTCGAGGACCTGCTCGCCGCCGTGCCGGCGCTCTCCCACCTGGAGCGCCTGGACCTGCACCACCACTACCTGGGCGAGGAGGCCGCCGAGCGGGTGCGGGCGGTATTCGCCCAGGCGGGGGTGGAGGTCGACGTCTCCGACCCGCAGGAGGCCCGTCAGAAGGACGACTACTACCCGGCTGTCGGCGAGTGAGCACGCCCCGGCCCCGGACCGAGTGAGTCCGTGCCGCCGACCGCTGCCCCCACCTCCGCTGCATCCGCCGCCACGACGGGCAGAGCACACCGGCGCTCAGGAACAGGGGCGAGCCTCCCGGACCCGGGGATCGGCCGCCGTGGTCGGCAGCGCCCCCACCTGGGTCACGGTCGCCACGGAAGTCGGCCCTCGCGTCCCCACGGAGTTGACGCTGCCGACCGGGCATGGACCAGGATCCGGCCCCTGGGCGTGAGCCGTTCCTGAGGGACACGAAACACCACCGACCGGAAGAAAGCCGGTGCACCGACTGGCGCCACCTGGCAGGCTCAGACGGAGAGGACTCCGTGGTCCTACACAGAGGAGCGCGGACGTTGACCGGATGTCGTCTCTTTCGCGATAGTTCCGGACATGACCGATGGCCAACTCTCCCAGGTGATCGACCTCGTCGGGATCCGCGGACACGTCACCGGTGGCTTCGCGGTACGGGGCCCCTGGGTGTCGCGCGCCTCGGTCGATGAAGCGATGAAGCTCATTGTGATGGTGCACGGCCGGTCCCGGCTCACCGCCGACGGCTGTGAGCCGATCGTGCTCGGACCGGGCGACGTCGCCATCCTGAACGACCGGTCGTGGCTGGAGGTCGAGGGCGGCGCCGGCGACGGGCCGCGCCGTGAGGTCGTACCTGATCCCGACACCCTCCGCCTGCGCACCGCCGACGCCGACCACGATGACGTCGTCATCGGCATCCGGGTCGACCTCAACCGTGTCGGTCGCGAGCTCCTGCTCCAGACACTCCCTCCGGTGGGGCACGTCCGGGCCGCGGACACCGAGGCCCTGCGGTTGCGCGGCGCCCTCGACCTGCTGCTCGCCGAGGTGGCGGGAGGGCGGCCGGGGGCGGAGTTCGCGATCCGGCAACACGGCCGGCTCCTGGTGCTCGAAGTCCTGCGCGCCTACCTCGGACGACTCGAACTGCCCCCGGGATGGCTGCGGGCGCTGGCCGACGAACAGCTGCGTCCCGCGTTCGGGCTCATGCACAGCGCACCCGGAAAACCCTGGCGCCTGGAGGAGCTGGCGCGTGCTGCCGCGATGTCGCGAACCTCGTTCACGGAACGCTTCCGCTCTTTGGCGGGCATACCGCCGCTGACCTACCTCTCCCGCTGGAGGATGCTTCTGGCGCAGCGCGCCCTGCGCGACAGTGACGTGCGCGTCGGTGCACTGGCGTCCGAACTGGGCTACGCATCGGAGAGCGCGTTCAGCAGCGCGTTCAGGCGGCAGGTGGGCGAGTCGCCGCTGCGCTACCGCTCCCGGGTGCGCGACGCACCCTCCGCCGGCCCGGAAGCTCCGTGATCGGACCCGGACAGGCCGCTCGGGACGATCGGGCAGAAAATACGGACTCGGAGACATGGAGGGCCCGACCGGCTCCCGTGAGGATGGGCCCATGCCACAGAACGAACACCTCACCACCTCTCGCGCCACGGTTTCCGGAACCGCGACGACGGCGCTGATCACCGGTGCCGCACGCGGGATCGGCCTGGAGGTCGCCCGACAACTGGCACTGACCGGGGTTCGTGTGCTGATCACCGCACGGGACTCCCGCCAGGCGGCCGAGGCGGCGAGCCCCATCGAGGGGGTCGAACCACTCCCGGTCGATCTCGACGTCACCGACCCCGCGGCGGTCGAAGCCGCGGTGGAAGCGCTCATCGCACGCGCCGGGCGACTCGACATTCTGATCAACAACGCCGCAGCTTCCCCCGACCGGACCGACACCGCCACCGGGGCTGACCTGGGGGCCGCCGCCGATGTCCTACAAGTGAACCTGTTCGGCGCATGGCGCATGACCCAGGCCCTCCTCCCGCTGCTGCGCGCCTCGGACCACCCGCGCATCGTCAACGTGGGCTCCGGCGCCGGGTCCCATGCCGATGAGCGGTTCGGTCTTTCCCTGATGGGCGGATCGGCGGCGACCCACGCCGTCAGCAAGGCAGCACTGAACGCCTTCACAGCGGTGCTGGCCGCCGAACTGGCCGACACCCCGGTCATCGTCAACGTGGTCTGCCCCGGTGTCACCGCGACCGCACCCGGTGCTGAGCACCTGGGCGCACGCCCGGTCGAGGCCAGCGCTCCCGGTGTCGTATGGGCCGCGACCCTGCCCGACGACGGCCCGCGCGGCGGGTTCTTCCGCGATTTCCACCCTCTCGGCTGGTAGTTCGTGCCCGGACGCTTTCGCCTCCGGGGACGTTCTCGAGCACCGGCAGCCCGCAGCGGGTGTTCCGGAGCGGACACGGCTCCGGTCGTGGGCCGGGAGCGCTCCGTGTGTCTACGCCGCGTTGCCGGGTGCCTCCCCGGCGGCGTCGTCGTAGGCGTCGCGGAACGCCTTCGAACGGCGGCGCTGTCGTGGCACCAGGAAGAGGACCGAGACGGAGAGTCCGCTCAGGAGGATGGCCAGTCCCAGGAGGACGACGACAAAGGGCGAGACTCCCTCCGCCAGGAGGCGGCTGATGCCCAGGAAGGCGTTGAAAAAGGCCACCATCCCTATCAGGATGAAGGAAGGGGTCGTCGACGTGCTGCTCAGTTCCTTCTCGACGACGATCCGTCCCAGCCGGTTGGCCTCCGGGTCCGCGCCGAGCCTGCCCCGCCGTACGAGCCGCCAGGCCTCCGCGAGCTTGGCGGGGTCGGTGTCCGCGGGGAAGCGAGCGAACCCGGGATCGTGACGGGCGCGCTCGTTCACTTTGGCGGGCGACGAGAACACGATGATCAGTGCCATGGGGATCGTGGACACCGCCAGCAGGATCACGGCGATGACGACGCTCAGCTGCCACGGGCGGCCGGCGGTCACGAACGCGATGATCCCGCTTGCACCCATGAGGAGGAACAGGAGGCCCGAGAAGCGGAGGGTGTACGCGCGGGGGTGGTTGTCGCGGTAGATCTGCATTCGGGCTCCCCAGAGGAAGCGCTGGGGGCGAGGGGCCTGGGGGCGAGGGTCTCCCTGGGGGGTCATGCCCGCAATGTATCGGTACGCGGTGCCAACGGCCGACGATGACCGTACATGCGGAGGTGTCTGGGGGAGGCCCCGTTCGGGTCGGCGGGGCCCTTGCCGGCTGCGGTTAATTCCTCGGGATCGTGCCCAGGAAGGCCGCCCATGACGGGGCGTCGAACTCGATGTGCCCGAGTCTGCGGTTCTGGGTGTCGCGCACTGCCGTCTTGCCGAGCAGAGCTGCCACTTCGACGCACTGGGGACCATCGGGGTTGCTGTAGCTGGACTTGCGCCATTCCGCCGCGCTGTCGTTCACGTGATCCTCGATTTCGGGTCGCTCGTCATCAGATCAGGCCTTCCAGGAAAGTGGTTGTGTCCTGCACAGACAGTGCGCTTTCCCGGGTGCGGCTGAATACCAGACTATGGCGGGCGATCTCGGCCTCTGACTCCAGGTAGAAGCCGTCCCCGCGCGACTCGAGAAAAACCACGCTGTCAGCGCTGTTGTCGTCGCTGAAGCTCAGAATGGTGAACGGTAGCCCTGCTGCTGCGTGTGCTCCGGAGGAGAACGGGAGCACCTGGATCTCGACGTTCGGGCGTTGGCCGATGTCCAGTAGGTGGCGGATCTGCTCGCTCATCACCGTTCCTCCTCCGATCTGGCGTCGGACGGCGGCCTCGTCCATCACGACGGTGAGCAGTGGAGGCTTTTCGCGTTCGAGGAGGGTGCGCTGCCGTTCGAGCCTGCTCTGTAGCCTCTGCTCGGCTTGGTTGCTCGTGCTCCCAACGGCGGCCTCCAGCAGTGCGGAGATGTAGGCCGGGGTCTGCAGCAACCCCGGAATCAGGCCGATGTTGAACTCCTGGATCACCGTGGCCTCGGCCTCCAGACCGACGAAGGCTCCGGGGAGAACGTCCTCGTATTGGAGCCACCACGGTTTCTGGGTACGCGAGTCCCGGGCGATCTGGATGAGCTCCTGGGCTACGTCGACGGGTGCGCTGTAGAGCTGGCACAGGGCCATGATGTCGCCGGCCTTCACACGCTGGAAGTTGCCAGCTTCGAGTCGCTGGATCTTGGCCCTGCTCCAACCCAAGGCCCTCCAGACCTCGTCCTGTGTCAGCTCGGCGGCGGTGCGCAGCCTCCTGAGCTGGATGGCCAGGTATCGCCGTCGGACGGGCAAGCCGGTTGCCATGAAGCCCCCTCTGTTGTGACCACTGCCAGCGGGTCACAGTCTTCCAGGTCCAAAACGAACAAATGTGACTTTGATGCTTATATTATATGAGGCTCTTGAGAAATGAGGCCGCCTCATTTATTTTCAGAGCATCAGGATCCCCGAGGTCGGAAGGGGTTCCGTGGTTGACCCTTGTCTCCCGGGGGTGGGTGCCGGTGGGGATGGGACTTCGGGGTGTTCTGGTGCATGTATGCGAGGGGTGCTCTGAAATCCGACATATCAACCAAAGCTGGAATATTGACATCTCTTTCGCAAAATGTGCTCGTGATGCGGAAAGTGGCCTTTCGAGGAACTCAGTCCAGTTGAAGGCGACAGAAAAGAAGATGCCCCGCTCAAGTGCTTAGGACCACTTGAGCGGGGCGTGATCACCACCTGAGAACGCAGGAGGAGACCGTGGAACACCCTAATGGACGACACCGCAGGCCCCGCCACAGCGCGGCCGGTCGGATGTGGGTCATCGCCGCCGCGCTGATCGCCATGGCGTTGACCTACGTCCTTGTCCCCCGCAAGGCGCTGAAGGCACGGGCCGCGATCGCCCAGGCACCACACCGCCCTGCGCTGTCGGCGGGGCTGCCTCGACGCGTACTGCGGGAGGGCGCACCGGAACTGCCGGGACTCCCCGGGAAGCGGACGCAGATGAGCTCAGTCGTGCTGAACTCCCAGCGTTGGGGGAGCGGCTACCACCAGGAACGCCCCGGAAGCCTGCCCTATGGCGACTGCCTCTGGCCGGATCCGGACGAGATCGCGGACACCCTCGTACGCCCTTACCTGGCGTCGGTCGCGGAGCAGAGCGTGCCGAGGATTCCCCGGCCGCGAGGCCCTGTAGGCGATCCTCTTGCCGAGCCCGGTGACAGGGGAGGGGCGGACGATCCGGAGGGCCTCAGCGAGCTCGCGGCAGTGGTCCGGGTCTACCTCGACAAGGTCGGGGGAGCGTCATGATGAACCCTCTTCCCTTGTCCTGCTCGACCACGGCTCCGGAACTGTCTCCGCCCAAGACGGCGTCCACCTGGTGGGAGCACCGCTCCTACCCTTCGGAACTCGCCTCCGCCGGCGAGGTCCGTGCGCACCTGCGGACCGATCTGCAGGGCTTCGCACGCGACCTGGTCGACAGTGTCGTCCTGTGCGCGGCCGAGTTGGTCGCCAATGCGGTCAAGTACGCACCCGGCGGCGACAGCGTTCTCCGAGCCCTGGCACTCGTGAACGAGTGCACCCTGTGGCTGGCGATCGTCGACGGAGGCGGCGGAACGAGCGTTCCCCGCATCCCGAGCGGGCGCAGCGCTGTGGAGTGGGACTGGGCAGAAGGTCAGCGTGGCCTGATGCTCGTGGACGCCCTCGCGGAGCGTTGGGGCCATTACCGGGTGGGTCCGGGACGGCAGAGCATGGGCCTGGGTGTCTGGGCCTCCTTCTCGGTGGCATCCGAACAGGTCCCACTCGGGCTGCCGAGGTTCCGCCTCGAGGATTGACCGGGTGGTGACCACGGTGGGCGGCGTCCGATCCGGACGCCGCCCACCGTCGTGCGCAGGCGTCGTTCCGACGGCGTTCCACCTGTTGGGGCAGTGTTTTCGCAGGTAGCCGTCTTGGACATCGGGGGTCGGTGAGCTTGCCGACAGTTTTCGGCGCTGCCATCCAACGAGAACGACTTGTGCGGAGGGTAACCGAGGGACTACGTTCTCCTTGATCACTAAGAGTGATCATCATGACACTCCAAGGAGTCTTTTGTGGTGCGTCGCTTCTCCCTGCCCGCCTTGGGGTTGGTGCTGGTCACGGGATGCTCCGTCGGAGTAGACGAAAGCCCCGAACCGGTCGTCCGGTCGTCCGTGGCACCTGCGGAATCGGAAGGTCCGGAAGGCACTCCCGAGGAAGAGGCCGTGGCGGTCTACCTGGATTTCTGGGACGCCATCGTTCTGGCCTCGGCCGAGATGGACCCGGAGCACCCGGCTCTGGAGGAACACGCGGTCGGACAGGCTCTGGAGCTGGCTCAGCTCGGAGTCCAAGGAGTCGTCGATGGGGGTCAGGGCATGGAAGGCGAGCCAGTCCTGGCTCCAGAGGTGGTTGCTGCTGAACCCGGTGGAGATCCGAAGACGGTAGAAATCGAAGATTGCCAGAGAAGCGGGGACTGGGCGGTCGTGGGCTCAGGGGAGCTGGAATCAGACGACGTCCTTGTGACCGCGACTGTCCAACGAGACCTCTTCGACTGGTGGGTCGTCGAAATGCGCATCTGGGGCGAAGACACATGCTGATCGTGTCCCCGACGCTCAGCGCTGGAGGGCTTGTGCTGGCTTCTCTCTTCGCTCTTGCTGTGCCAGCGGACAGCTCTGGGGGATTCCGGGCATCCGCGACATGTGGCCATCATGGTGGAGTTGGTTGCGACGTAACCGCAGAATCAGCTCAGCCCGGAGCTGCATCCGGCGGCGGAACCACCAACCCACGCCCCACCAGCGGCGCCCCGGTCTCCCTCTCCGCCGAGTCGCCCTGCGTCGAGTGGGACCGCGAGGACCCCGGGTGGTCGTGCGGCGCCTCCACCCGCTCTGGACCGGCCGGTGGCGGCGCGGTCGTCGATCCCCGGACCGCTGCGGAGCGCGCGCGGGCGTCGATGGTTCTGCCCGACCTGACGGTGGGTTCTTCTCCGGTGGCCGAGACGGTCGTGGGCTTCCCGCTCTGGCTGTGGGTGGACCGCTCCGGTTGGGAGCCGGTCAGCGCGACCGCGGCTGTCTCCACGGGTTCGGTGACGGTGACGGCGACCCCGGGCGGGGCCCGCTGGGCGATGGGCGACGGTACGACCCTCGACTGTCCGGGGCCGGGGACCGTGTTCGTTCCGGACCGCCATAAGGCGGACGCCCCGTCGCCGGATTGCGGCCACACCTATGCCCGCGCCTCCCGGGGGCAGGCCGCGGGGCGGTTCCCGGTCACCGTGACGGTGACCTGGTCGGTGGAGTGGTCGAGCACCGCGGGCGGTGGCGGAACCCTCGCCCCGATGACGACGAGCGCTTCCCGTGCGGTGCGGGTGGCCGAGGTCCACGCGCTGGTCACCGATGGCTGAGTGCGCAGAGACGGAGAGAGCGTGACGACGACGTTGTCCGGACCCCACGTGTCCGAACGGAAGACGGGGAGGTCCCGGCTGTCCCTGCCGCGCCGCAAGGGCTGGAAGCGGCCCTTCGCCGGGGTCGCGGCGGTGGTCGTCGGCGGGGTGGTCGCGGCGTGGGCGGCGGGGCACGAGGAGGAGCGCGTCCCCATGGTCGTCACCGCGGAGGACGTGGCCGCCGGTGAGGCCCTGACCATCGCGGACCTGCGGATCGTTCCGGCCCTGGGGGTGGAGGACCTGGATCTGGCGCCGGTCGACGAGGCCCTCGGGGGCCGCGTGGCGATGCCGGTTCCGGCGGGCACGGTGCTGACCGGGGCGATGCTCGCGGACACCTCGGGCTGGCCGGGTCCCGGTCAGGCGGTGGTGGCGGTGCAGACCCAGCCGGGCATGCTTCCGGCTTCGGCGCGGGAGGGCGCTCTGCTGCTGGTGCTGGGCTCCGAAGAGGGAGGGCCCCACAGCGTTCGGCTGCACTCGTTGGGGGAGGAGGGCGATCTGGCGGGTTCCCGTGTGGTGGAGCTCGTGGTCGCCGAGGACGAGGTGGCCGAGGTGGTCGGGGCAGTGGACGAGGGCGTGCGGATGGCGCTCATGTCCGCGCGGTAGGGCGACGGACACAAGAACAAGGGGGAGAAGCATGATCATCGCGGTCTGTTCGCTGTCGGGGGCGCCGGGGGTCACGACGTTGGCCACGGCTTTGGCGGCGGTGTGGCCCACGGGTCCGCTCACGGTTCCGGTGCTGGTGGAGGCCGACGCGAGCGGGGGTGACCTGGGGGCCTGGCACCGGCTTGCCGGGCGTCCGGGGCTGGTCTCGCTGGCGGCCTCGGTGCGGGCGGGCACGGACCTGTCCCTGGTGCAGGAGCCGGGGACGCACGGGGTCCTGCTCCGGCACGGTACCGAGCTTCCCGGCGGGCTGAGGGCGGTGACCGCGCCGACGACCGCGCACGAGGCCTCGGCGGTGGTGGCGGCGCTGGCGCACCGGAGCCAGGTTCTGCGGAGCGGTGTGAGCGTGGTGGATCTGGGGCGGGTGATGCCGGGGACCGCCGGTGCGCACCTGCTGTCCCTGGCGGACGTGGCGGTCTTCACGGTGGCGGGTGGGGACGCCGCGCAGATCCACCGGCTCTCCCGGTGCCGGGACGTCCTGGACGCGCTGGCCGAGAACGGGACGGCGGTCGGTGTGGCGGTGCGCGGCTCCCGGTTCCCCGCGGCGGAGGTCTCGGCGGTGACCGGTTATCCGGTGTGGGCGGAGGTGCCGCACGATCCCGCCGGCGCGGCCTTCCTGCGGGGGGAGGCCTTCCGGCCCCGCGGGCTCCGGGAGCGTTTCGCCGCCTGGTCGCACGCCCGCCAGGATCCGGAGGCGGTGGACTGGATGCCGCTGTTGGCGTGTGCCCGGCGGCTGGCCAACCATGTCGAGGACCTGCCGCCGGCTCCCGTGCCCCTGGGTCACCGGGCGGAGGTGGCGGCGTGAATCCCACGATCCACGCCCCGCGGGCGCTCTCCCCGCACGGGGTGGCGGAGTACCTGGAGGGGTTGGCCCGTCGGCTGGCCGAGCGGGTGACCGACGCCCTGGTCCGCCAGGACGCCGACTCCGCCGCCGAGCACGACCGCGGGGCGCAGCGCGAACGGGCCGACGCGATGCTCTCCGCCCTGTTGGAGGAGCACGCCTGCCACGCCCTGACCGGTGCCGCCCGCCCTCTGGCCGAGCAGGACGAGGCGTGGGTCCACGCCCGTGCCCTGGCCCAGGTCTGCGGGCTGGGCCCGCTGGAGCTGCTGCTGGGCGAGCCGGGTGTGCGCGACATCCACATCAACGGCACCCGCGTGTGGGTCGACCTCGGCGACGGTCGGCGTGAGGAGCGCCCGCCGGTCACCTCCTCCGACGCCGAGCTGGTGGCCCTGGTGCAGCGCCTGGCCGGTCAGGCGCCGGGCGGGGAGCGCCGTTTCGACGCCTCGGCGCCGCTGCTCAGCATGGAGCTCGGTGACGGCGCCCGCCTGTCCGCGGTCATGGGGGTCTCCCGGCGTCCGGCGGTCACGATCCGCCGCCACCCCGAGCGCGAACTCACCCTCACCGACCTGACCGCGTCGGGGATGCTCACCCGTCCGGTGCGCTCCCTGCTCACCGCGGCCGTGCGCGCCCGCCTGAACGTGGTGATCGGCGGGGCGACCGGTTCGGGCAAGACCACCCTGCTGCGCGCCCTGGCCCGGCACATCCCGCCCTTCGAGCGGGTCGTCACCATCGAGGACGCCTTCGAGCTGGGTTTGGACTCCGACGCCGACCTCAACTGCCTGGCCCTCCAGGGGCGGCCGCCCAACACCGAGGGGGCCGGGGAGATCACCCTGGCCGACCTGGTCCGGCACGCCCTGCGGATGTCCCCGGACCGGGTGATCGTCGGTGAGACCCGCGGCCAGGAGACCGTGGCGCTCCTGCACGCCATGACGATGGGCACCGACGGTTCCATGGCCACGGTCCACGCCTCCTCCTCCGCGCAGATCCTCACCAAGCTCGCCACGTACGCCAACCAGGCCGGGGAGCGGCTCTCCCTGGAGGAGTGCGCGGTGCTGATCTCCTCGGCCGTCCACCTGGCCGTGCACATCGACACCGACGACCGCGGCAACGGGCACGTGTCCAGTGTCCGCGAGGTCGTGGGGGTCGACGGCCCCCAGGTGGTGACCAATGAGCTGTACGCCGTGGAGCACGGCGGGTTCACCACGTCGCCGAGCCCGCAGTACGCCCGCAAGCTCCTGCGCGCCGGCCTGGACCCGGCCGCCCTGTTCGGGGAGGCGACGTGAGCGCGGTCCTCATCGCGAGTCTGGGCGGGGCGGTGGTCGGCCTGGGGGTGGTGCTCCTGCTGCCCGCGCTCACCTCCGGTCTGCCCGGGGTGCGCGAGCGCCTGGAGCGGGGCCGCCACCTGTGGTGGAAGGCCGCCGCGGTGGCCGGGGCGGGGATGCTCACCTGGGGCATCACCGGCTGGCCGGTCGCCGCGGTCCTGGCCGCCGGGGCCGCGTGGTGGCTGCCCGCCGTCCTGGGCCCGGACCGGGCCACACCCGCCGAGGTCGCGCGCATCGAGGCCGTGGCCAGCTGGACCGAGCAGCTCCGCGACCTGATCACCGCCTCCTCCGGGCTGCGGCAGGCGGTCCGGGCCTCCGCGGTCATCGCCCCCGCCGCCGTCCGCGACGACGTGCGAACGCTGTCCCGCGACCTCGCCGCCGGGGCGGACCAGGAGGGGGCGCTCACCGCCTTCGCCCACCGCGTCGGCAACGAGACCGCGGACCTGGTCGCCACCGCGCTGTCCATGGCTTCCCAGCGCCATGCCGCCGACCTGGGGCCGCTCCTCACCAGCCTGGCCGAAGCGGCCCGCGACCGCGCGGCCATGCTCGTGCGCACCTCTGCGACCCGGGCGCGCACCCGCACCTCGGTCCGCATCATCATCACCACCGCGGCCGCCATGGTCGTCGGCATGGCCGTCCTCAACGGCCCCTACTTCGCCCCGTTCGACTCGACCGCCGGCCAGCTCGTCCTCGCACTGATCGGCACCGTATGGGCCGCGGCGCTGGGGTGGCTGACGCGGCTGTCGAACCCGCCGCGCACGCAACGCGTGCTCGCGGCCCACCCGCAGGAGGCAAGGACATGAACACCCTCATCGCCGGGCTCGGCGGCGCCACGGCCGGCGCCGGCCTGTACTGGACCGTGTGGACCCTGCGCCGTCCCACCCTCGCCGAACTCCTCCCGCCGCCGGAGGAGCAACAGGCGCGGCCCGCGCCCGTCAGCCCCCTGCGGGCGGTGACGGCCGCCGGCGCGGGGGCCCTCGCACGCACCGGGTGGCCGGGGGAGCGCACCGGGCGCGACCTGGCCGCGTGCGGTACCGACGCCGACGTCCACCGGATGGACACCTGTGTCGCCGCCCTCGCCGGTCTGGCCCTGGGGGTGCTCGCGTTCGCCGCCGCGGCGCCGCCGCAGTCCCCGCTGCCGGCCCACTACGCCCTGGGCCTGGCCGCCTGCCTGGTGGCCCTGGGGACGTGGACCCCGACCCTGGTCCTGCGCCGCAGGGCGGCCCGCCACCGGGAAGAGCTGTGCGCGGCCACCTCGGTCATCGCCGACCTGGTCGGCGTCGCCCTCGCCGGGGGAGCGGGTGTCACCGAAGCGCTCACCGCCGCCACCCGGCGGGGCCACGGGTCCGCGTTCACCCGCATCCGGCGGTGCCTGCACGAGGCCAACCTGCGCACCCGCCCGCCCTGGGACGCCCTGGCCGAGCTCGCCGAACGCACCGGCGTGCGCGACCTGGACGAACTCGCCTCCTCCATCCGCCTGGCCGGGACCGACGGCGCCCGTGTGCGTGCCTCGGTCCGCGCCAAGGCCGCCTCCCTGCGCATCCACCGGCTCGCCGCCCTCGAGGGGGAGGCCCACCGGGCCACCGAGCGCATGACCCTGCCCGTCATGCTCCTGGTCCTCGGGTTCCTCCTGCTCATGGGCTATCCCGCCATCGTGCACGTCACCACCGGATTCTGAACCCAGGAAGGCCCGCGCCCGTGAACCAGGCCCTGCGCCGAGCACTCACCGCACTCGTCCACGGCAGACGAGGCGGCCGCCGCACCGGCGACCGCGGATCCGGCACCACCGAGTACGTGCTGGTCCTGGTCATCACCATCGGCATCGCCACCGCCGTCGGCGCCATCCTCACCCCGATGATCACCGAGAGCGCCCAGTCCATCGACCTGGGCGTCAACCCGTGAAACGCCTCGCCGGACGCGGGGACCGGGGCAGCGCCGACGTCCTGTTCGCCGTCCCGCTGATGTTCGCGATGCTGCTCGGCATCCTCCAGTACGGGATGTGGACCCACGCCCACCACCGCGCCCAGGCCGTCGCCACCGAGGCCCTCGCGGCCGGGCGCGCCTTCGACGGCAGCGCACGGCAGGGGCGGGAACGCGGCCACGCCATGGTCCAGGACCTGGGCGGCGCCGTCCTGCAGGACGTCCGTGTCCGGGTCGAACGCCGGGCCGGCACCACCCGCGCCACCGTCACCGGTACCGCGGTCAGCCTCGTCCCCGGCTGGTACCCGCCCGTGGAGACCACCTTGAGCGGCCCCACCGAACACGTTCCCGGGGCCGGGCCATGACTGGCGCGGGCAGCCGGGACCGGGGGAGCGCGGCGGTCGAACTGGCCCTGCTCGTCCCCGTCCTGCTCGCGTTCCTGGCCCTGATCGCCCTCACCGGCCGCGACTACACCGCGGCCCTGGCCGCGGACGCCCTCGCCCACTCCGCCGCCCGCGCCGGGTCCCTGCACACCGACCCCGCCACCGCACAGCAGGCCGCGGCCCAGGCCGTCGCCGCGAGCGTGGGCACCTGGGGCCGCGCCTGCCAGGACCCCGCCGTCCGCCTGCACCCCGCCACCGTCGCGGGGGCGCCGGCCGTGCGCGCCGAGGTCGCCTGCACCGTCCACCGCGACGACCTCCCCGACCTCGGCGCCGGCGACACCCGCACCGTCACCGCCCGGGCCGTGTCCGTCACCGACCTGCACCGCGAACAGGCCCCCTGATGTTCGGCAGCAGCCCCAGCGCCTTCGTCGTCGCCATCGCCGCGACCCTCATCGCCTGCCTCGGACTCGTCCACGACGGCGCCCAGATGCTCCGCACCAAGACCCGCACCACCGTCCTGGCCCACGAGTCCGCCCGGGCCGGCGCCCAGCACCTGGACCCCCTCCTGCTCCGCACCGGCACCCGCGCCCTCGACCCGGCCGCCGCCCGCACCGCCGCCACGGCGCACGCCCGGGCGGGCGGAGGCGACGCCGAGGTGTCCGTGGGCGCCGACACCGTCACGGTCACCGTCACGAGCACCCACCACCCCGCGCTCCTCACACTGCTCGGCGACGTCCACATCTCCTCCCGCGCCACAGCCACCGCCCACACACCGTGAGACGAGGGGACCCGTGCACACGACGACCCGGACGGCCCTGGCCGCCGCCACCACACCGGCACTGCTCATCGCACCGCCCGTCCTGCTGAGCCGACAGCCCTGGCCCGACACCGCAGGCGTGAGCGCGGAGCACCTGCGCCTGTCCCTGCTCAGCGGCACACTGCCCCCGCCCCTCGGGCACACGCTGGTGCTCGCCCTGCTGTGGGCGCTGTGGGCCGCCTTCGCCCTGCTGGTGGCAGCCGACACGGTCGCCCTGCTGCGGGGACAGGTGCCCCGCATCGGACTGCTGCGCCTGGCCGCGACCGGCATCGCCGGAAGCTCGGTGGCCGTGTCCGCCCCTGCTGTCGCCGCCGTGGCCCCCGCCGACACCGCGCCCACCGACGGCGCACACGACGCCCACAACGCGCCCACCGGAGAACCCGCACACGTGCTGGAGCGCACCCGCACGCTCACCGGGTTCGGCCTCGACTCCGCCGACCTCACCCCCTCCATGGCGGACGAACTGGGACCCACCGTCGAACTCCTCCAGCTCTTCGGCGACCCCGACACCGCGATCACCGTCACCGGACACACCGACGCCTCCGGCCCCGACGAGCACAACCGCGCCCTGTCCTTGCGGCGGGCCGAAGCGGTCGCCGCCGCCCTCACCGACCAGCTCGGCGACGGATGGACCGTCACCACCGCAGGCGCCGGCTCCGACCACCCACGCGAACACCCCGAACTCGGCCCCTCCGCCGACCGGCGCGCCGAGATCACCTACACCCTCACCACCCGCCCCCACACCACCGCCGACAGCGAGACCGAACAGCAGGAGGCAGCCGTCGGCGCCGAGCAGGCCGCGCCCGCCACCGAGGCACAGGACACCTCTGCCCTCCCCGTCGGCGCGGTGCTCGCCGGAGCCCTCGCAGGGGGCGGGGTCGGAGGCGCCCTCGGCGCGGTCGCCGGACGGCTGACGGCACCGGGACACCGCGGCAAGCACCAGGCCGGCGAGGACGAGCACGACACCGAACCCCACGACGAACCCGGCCCTGACGACGACACCGACGCAGACCCCGAACAGCCCCTCGGCACCCCCGTCCCCGTCACCAGGGACACCGGCGGAGCGGTGATCAGCCCCCAGGGCCACCTCCGCGTCGCCGACAACCTCAGCGTCAGCGCACACGACGGACTCGCCGTGACCGGAACCCACGCCCTGGGCGTGTGCGCCTCCCTCATCGGCCGCGCCCTGACCGACCCGGGCATCCGCGTCATCACCACCCGCGAACTCGTGGCCCAGGCCGGGGCCTCACCCCGGGTACGGGCCCCGGGCATGACCGTCAGCGCGGACACCGCCTCGGCCGTCACCGAGGCCGAACTCGCCTACATCACCGCCGCCCGCGACGAAGGGGGCCCGTCACGCACCCTGCTCGTCGTCAAGGCCTCCGAGCACACCCTCGCCCAGGACCGGCTCCAGGCCCTCCGCGACGGAGAGGAGGAAGGGGAGGTCACGGTCGTGGTCCTCGGCGAGGAATGGGGCGTGCCCGTCCTGCGCTGCGACTTCTTCGACACGGTCGACGTCACCGCCCCCGACGGGAGCACCGACACCTACGACGGACTCCGGCTCCTCCACATCGACCAGGCCACCTTCGCCGCGGGCTTCACCACCGCCGCCGCAGGAGAACCCGACCGTGCAGTGGAGACGGTGCCGGCGCCCCCGGAAGAGGAGAAGGAAGAGGCCGCCCCGGAGCCGGGGGCCGAGCCTGTCGGGGCCGACCCGGAACCGGACGCCGAACGACCTCCGAAGGTCGACATCCGCCTGTTCGCGCCACAGCCGGGCATCACCGTCGACGGCGTCGACATCGGCGTGAAGATGCGCAGCTCCTCACGCGCCATGCTCGCCCACCTCGCGCTCCACCCCCACGGGGTGGGCACCGACGCCCTCACGGAAGCCCTCTTCTCGACCGAGCCCGGCAAGAAGAGCCGCCAACTGCGCAGCAGCGCCTGCACCAGCGCACGGGTAGCCGTCCGCGAGGCGCTGGAGAACCCGGACGCGGAGATCATCGACGTCGTCCCGGGCCGCTACCAGATCCACCACGACACCGTCGACGTGGACGTGTGGCGCTTCGACCGGGCACTGCAAGCCGCCAAGAAGGCCGAGGACGACAGGACCGCCCACACCTGCCTGCGCGCCGCCGCGGCCGAGTACGACCACATGCTCCTGACCGAGAGCGACCTGCCCTGGATCGAGGAGAAGCGCCAGGCCTACCGCAGGGCCGCCGCCGACTGCTTCGTCGGCCTCGCCAAGGCGGCCGACGACCCCAGGCAGGCGCTGGCCTGGCTGGAACGGGCTCGGGAGGCCGACGACCTCAACGAGAGCATCTACCAGGAACTCATGCGGACCCAGGCCGGACTGGGCCGGCCCGACGCCGCCGAGCGCACCTACCAGGACCTCGCGGGCAAGCTGAAGTCCATGCGGGCGCGACCGAGCGCCGCCACGAGGAACCTCCTGGAGGACCTCACGAGGAGTCGGCGGTGAAGGGTGGGTCCACCGTTGGGAAGCGTCGGCACCGGACGCCTGTCCGGGCCGGAGAGCTTGGCTGGGGAACCCTGTCGCAGCCGACGGCGAGGCCTGGTTCAGTGTCTTGTGCCGGATCTGATGGAGACTGTGGCGTGTGTCGAGATCGCCTCCGGACACTCCGGTGAACCAGACAGCCGTCGAAGATGATTTTGGACGCTTGCAGGGTGTATCTGGCGAGTAGGGGGTCGTGGAGCTCATTCTTCACCGGAGCGCGGAAGTGGTGCGCTCAGAGGCTGGGAAGCTAGGTTGTGACCAAGCCGCGAGCTGCGTGGACTGCCGACTACCGTGGCCGTATGAGCGATGGAATCCGATGGATCGGCGAACACAGCGGCCAGAGCCCGGACACGCGCATCCCGGGGATGCTCGGCGGTATATCCCTCACCGCGGCCCGCGACATCGACGCAGAGGACTTTCTCACCTTGCTCGGTGCGGAGCCCCTGCAGCTCGACGCAGGTCATCTGTTCAAGGACCGCAGATCAGTGACCCTTCCTGACGGGGTGAACCCCAGGGGGGTCAAATACGCCATGTACGGCACGTGCAAGGACTGGGTGTACGTGCTGGAGGACTGGGGCATGGCGACCTGGCACCTGCACCGTTACGGCGGCCCGCTGACGCCCGTACTGGCCGAAGTGGAAACCGTCTGCCTGAGCAACAACAGTGACGCCCCGCCTCCTCGCATTGCTCTCACCACTTCCGAAGGCCGTATCGTCGGCGCGGAGTTCGGTGAGGACACCGGCTGCGGATCAGCGCTGGATGAGGCACTGCAAAGGGCCGGGGCGGTCTTCCCGTCCGTGCGGGACCTGCCGCAGGACGAGGTGGAACTGTACTGGGAGCGACATATCGAAGAGCTCCCGGCGGCGGTGTTCTCCGCGGTGGAGGCCTACTGCGGGCTGTCCGTCGACCGGGCCGCTGTCGAGGCCGGCGACCTCCCCGTGGCTGTTCTCTTCCCGTTGGCCTGACCCTGGTGCGCCAGGAGGGGCCACGCACCGGGTAGCCCCTCCTGGTTGTTCACTCCGTGCCGGTCAGGTGGTGGTCATGGTGCAGATGACGGGGTCGGCCGGTGTGCCGCCGTTGGTGTAGGTGCAGTTGCCGTTCATCCGCGGGTCCAGCCAGTAAGCATCCCCGTCCAGGATCCGCATGTCCGTCCTGAACGTGGGGAAGGGACTCATCGACCCCTGATTCTGGTACCCGGAGATCGCAGAACGCCCGCAGACCTCAGTGAAGTCGGGGATCATGCCGTCGATGTTGTACAGGTGGATCCGGTCCTCGTGCTCCTTGGCGAAGGTCTGGAAACAAGCCCTGCCATTGGGGACACCCGTGGTGCTGTCGGAGGGGACTGCTTCATTCAGTCCGCCCTCGTCCGCGCTCATGCCACCGCTGTTGTAGGTGGATGCGAAGGCGAACTCGTCACAGTTCAAATCGTCGAATTCATCGGACAGGGCGCTGGAATGGCCGTTGTTTGTTGCCCATCCGGACTCGCCGCAGATCCGCGCACGGTTCCTTCGGTTCTGATCTGAGTCACCCATGTAGTACAGGGGCTTGTCAGCGGACTGAGAACCAGGCTGGTTGGGTGCCATGGTCTGGATCAGCCAGGCGTGTGCGGCGGCCTGCGGGTACTTCGCGGCGTTGAAGGGGTACGTCGGTGCCGCGTTGAGGAAGACACACCCACCGTCATCAAACTTGGTGTCGCAGCGGATCTGATCCAGGTCCTCGGCTTGGTGCCAGTCCTCCTCGGACCACTTGAATGTGTTGAGGCTCGGCACCCACGAACCGTCAGAGTCCTGAACACTCAACCCGAGCGTGACGTCCGGCTCGAACAGATACTCCGCGTTGGACGTACTCGAGTCCCAGCCGTGAGTAGTTTTCACCCACGCAGGGTGCGTCTCGCCGGGCTTCCAACTGGGCTCACCTTCCCAGTCGCTTCGCTCAGGTTCGCTTACAGTGCAGCCTTCCCCGCACTCATGCCCGACAATACCCATGTCGATCTGACCAAAATCATCAGAAACAGGCTCATACGGCTTCACCGTCACGTACTCACTGAAGCTGTCCGTGCCATCCAGGACCAGGCGCCGAGTGAAGGAAAAATAAGTATCAGCCACGGGGACCCCGGAGCTGTCGTGCAACAAGACCTGGCGGACTCGACGGTCGCATTGGGTGAACCGGTCGGAGAGGATTCCCATGTCGAGTGTGTCGCACCACTCGGCTTCCGGGATATCCACTTCGGCTTGCGCACTCAGGTCTTCCGAGTTCAAGGGATCAGCCAACTCTGCTGCCTCGGTGTCCGGCAGCTCCGTCAGCATCGGACCGAGACAGACCTGACCCTTGTCGTTGACCGGGCCGCACTGTTCCGTGCCGGTGGAGCCCAGCGACCTGGTCGTGTCGGCACCCAGCGGTTTGGTGTGTTCTCCGACTGGGGCGGCGTCGAACCAGCTGGGGTCGGGGCTCTCGGAGACTGGATTCGGTAGAGTCAGGTCCACGGGAAGTTCTACGCGGAAGGGCTCCCACCCTGACCAGTCAGTTTCATACAACGAGCCGTCGTAAGCCGATGTGCGGAACAGGTAATCGACGTTGGCCTCGAGCTTGCCGGGCCCGACCGTGACCGAGGCGACAGAGCCGGATTCCACAAAGTCGGACACCAGCACCCCGAACTGACTGTCCGAGATGCTGACCTTGGTGTCCGGGTTGCCGTTGGAATCCGCTTCCCATACCTCGAAGGTAAGGTTGGCTTCGTCGTCGTCGCCATCCGTGACGGTGTTGCTCAGCGTGACTTGCGGCGTGTTGACACTCCACACGCCCCATTGATCCTGCCTTCCGGGAGGGCCGGCTTCGAGGTCGGTACCCGACTCGGGACGGGAACCATTGGCTGACAGAGCCTCGGGGCCAGCGGCGGGCTGTGACGACGGTGGTGCCTCAAGGTCGGGCTGCCCTGGGTCGGAGTCGGCTGCGGTGGCTGTCCCCGCCCCGAGCATCAGGACTGCCAGAGAGAGAGCGCCTATGTGCGCGAGAGCGCGCTTATGTCTGGTTCTACCAGGCAAGATATCTCTTTTTCTCTTGTGCCAGGTTAATTAGCTGAGGGAAAGCACGCCAGTCTTCGCGGCATGGTACGCAACAGTAGGCAACCTGGCCTGGTCAAACGAACGGTCTCCAGGAAAATCATGGCTTTGACGCCAAGCTGGACCTGGGCGACAGTTAGGAACCCTACAAGTCATGGGATCTGGCATCGACGTCAGGGTAGGCTCAACACTGAGTTGGTCTAACCTTGGACAGCTCGGGGCTATTGCATTATTGGATGCAAATGGCGTCTTCCCAGGTCAGCGTATCTTCAACAATTCGTTTGGGGGAGTCCGGGTCTCAAGAGAGGCCTTGCAGCTGTCCCTTCGAAAACACTGCCTGCCCCAGCCTCAGTGGTGAAGGGTCTCCGGGTGGGTCAGCTTCGCCAAGCTCAGCGGCCCATCGTGGGGCCCAGAGATGTTCTTGCCCACCTCTCGTGCCCAATTCGGTGCACAGCGCTGGGGCGGGGCCTGCCTCGTGTCGGGTTCTTTAGAGCTCTTGGTGTGTCCTGTGTTTTCCGGAGTCGGATTTCTAGATCCAGGACTACGTGACTTCGAAGAGGGCATCGTGGGACGTCGTGGTTTCCCCGCCGAGTTCCGTCCGCAAGGTGTTGGACCTGGTTCAAGTCGTTTTCGCAGCGCAGACGGCAATGGTTGAACCAGTGCTCGTGCTCGGCCAGGAGCCGCGATCGTTCTTCCGCCGTCGGAAAGACCGACCCCAGGGAAGCGTGCCGCATATCGCCGCTCGGGTCGGCCCACTCCCAGCCGGTATCCGTCCGGTGCAGGGCGCCGAGTCCGTACCCCGGCCCGGCGCCACCGGCACCCACCTTGATCAGGAAGCTGCGGTAGTCCGCCGGCAACGAGACACCCCACAGGGTTTCCGCGGAGGAGACCTCCCGCTCCGTCAGCGGGGCGGCGAGCCGGAAACGGTCTCCTGTCACGCCATGCCCGTCCCGGGCGCCGAAGACGTCGCTCGCCCGGTCCTGTCGGGCCAGGGCTTCGACCCGTTCACGGACACCGTTCCAGACCGTTGCTCGCACGGGCCGAAGCGTAGCCCGGGGCGGCGGAGCCCGCCCGAGAAGGTTGGTGCGTCGAGACGAGCAGCACTGTGTGTTGCACTTCGGGCCAGGTGCCGGGATCGCCTCCGCCACGCTCGGGAGATCGGAGCCGCTTGCCGGTTTTCCGCGCCCGGATCGGCATCCCGCGCGTGACCTGCCGGACCCGCGCGCCCTGGAACCCCTCGCCCGCCGCCACCGCCGTCGGTCCGGGGGATCAGGGCACCTCGTCCGCGACCCCCTGGAAGGTGCGGCGGTAGGCGCTGGGGGACACCCCGAGCCCGGCGTGCATGTGCTGGCGCAGCGACGCCGAGGTGCCGAAACCGGCTGCGTGAGCGATCCGGTCCACCGACAGGTCCGACTCCTCCAGGAGCTGCCTGGCCCGGTCGAGCCGCTGCTGGGCGAGCCACTGGCCCGGTGATTGGCCCACCTCGTCACGGAAGCGGCGCGTGAACGTGCGCACGCTCATCGCCTCCTGGTCGGCCATGCCGCCCAGACTCGGCTGGAGGTGCAGGTGGTCCAGGGCCCAGGCCCGCGCCCGGGAGGTCGAGGACCGCTCGGGGTCGGGCACGGGGTGGCGGATGTACTGGGCCTGCCCACCGTCGCGGTGCGGCGGCACCACCGTGTGCCGGGCGACCTCGTTGGCGACGGAGGCGCCGTGGTCGGCGCGGATCATGTGCAGGCTGAGATCGATCCCGGAGGCGACCCCGGCGGCGGTCAGCACGCGGCCGTTGTCGGTGTACAGCACGTCGGGGTCCAGGTCGATGTGCGGGTACATCGCGCGGAAGAACCCGGCGGACTGCCAGTGCGTGGTGACCCGGCAGCCCTCCAGGAGTCCGAGGGCGGCGAGCACGAACGCGCCCGTGCAGATGGAGGCTATCCGTGCGTGCGCGGGGATGCGGTTGACGACCGCCGCCAGCGCCGGGGAGATCGGGTCGTGCGGGCGTTCCACGTAGTCCTCCTGCGCCGCGGGCAGGATTACCGTGTCCGCCTCGTCGACGGCCTCGGGTCCGTGGCGGACGTTCAGGGTGAAGTCGGTGTCAGTGGTGATCACGCCCGGTTCCACGGCACAGGTCACGACCTCGTAGAGGGGTTGGCCGTCGGTTCCGACGGCCCGCCCGAAGAGCCGGTGGACGATCCCCGTCTCGATGGGCAGCAGGCCGTGGCGGGCGAGCACGGCCACGCGGTGGCGGTCCGGGTGGACGAAAGCGGTCATGGCCGGATTCTTTCACATGTTGGCTTTCGGGCCACTGTCGGCGTGGGGCCCCGCGTCGGAGTCTGGACACATGACTTCGACGAGCCCCTCAAGGAGCACCCGGAAGACAGCCTCCAGGGCCGGGCGGGCACCCGCACGGGTCCACCGGGCCTGGCTGATCGCACTCGTCGCGGGCGCGACCATCGTCGCCGCGGCGGCCTTCGCTGCGATGCCAGGGCTCCTCGTGGACCCCCTGCACACCGAGTACGAGTGGTCGCGCGGCTCGATCGGTGCCGCCGCTTCGGTCAACATGGTCGTGTACGGCCTCATCGCCCCCTTCGCTGCGGCGCTGATGGACCGGTTCGGCATCCGCCGCATTGCCCTGGCCGCCCTGGCGACCGTCATCGCCGGGGCCGGACTGACCACGGTGATGACGGCTCCCTGGCAGCTGACCCTCTACTGGGGCCTCCTCGTCGGTGCGGGCACCGGATCACTGGCGATGACCTTCGCCGCCACTATCGCCGACAACTGGTTCGTCAAGCGCCGGGGCCTGGTCATCGGCGCGCTGACCGGCGCCAGCGCGTTCGGCCAGCTGGTCTTTTTGCCCGCGCTCGCATGGATCATCGACCACCAGGGGTGGCGTCCGGCCATCGTGACGCTGGCCCTGACATCGTTCGTGATGGTGCTCCTCGTCGCCCTGGTCCTGCGCGACCACCCCGCCGACGTGGGACAGCGCCCCTACGGAGCCGACTCCTTCGTCAGCAGGCCGAGGACGGAGCAGGGTGCGGCCCGCCGAACCGTCCGGGTCCTGCGCGACGCCGTGCGCAGTCGGCAGTTCTGGCTGCTCGCCGGGACGTTCGCGGTGTGCGGCGCCACCACCAACGGGATCATGTGGACGCACTTCGTGCCCGCCGCCCAGGACCACGGGATGGCCGTGACCGTCGCGGCGGCGCTGGTCTCGGCCATCGGCGTGTTCTCCCTGGTCGGCACCATCGTGTCCGGCTGGCTCACCGACCGCTTCGATCCGCGTGGACTGCTGGTCGCCTACTACCTCGGCCGGGCCGTGCTCCTGGCCGCGCTCCCCGCGCTGTTCGGCCCCGATGCCGGTGCCGCGCTCATCGCCTTCGTCGTGGTCTTCGGTCTGCTGGACGTGGCGACCGTGCCCCCGACCATCCTGCTCTGCCGCCGGGTGTTCGGTGCGGACGGCGCGATCGTCTTCGGGTGGGTGAACGCCGTCCACCAGGTCGGCGCCGGCGCCATGGCGGTCTTCGGCGGCTTCACCCGTGACGTGACCGGGAGCTACGGCCCGGTGTGGTTCATGGCAGCCGCACTGTGCGCCGTCGCGGCGGTACTCGCCTTCCAGATCACTCGCAGCGGTGGGAACGATCCCGCACCCGGCGGGATGCGGACCGTGGACCCAAGCAACGACGACGGACAGGCTGGGAAGTGAGCACCATGGAAGAGAACGGTGCCGGACACGCTGCGGACGCCGCCGCATTCCCCGGGAAGGCCGATGCCCGGCACCGACCCTCGCCGGCGTTCTCCCTCGTCCTGCTGCTCCTGGTCGCCGCCGTGGCCTACGTGGGCTCTGCCGGACTCGACCAGAGCCTGAGAGCGGCGCGGGGCGAAGGGGCCCCGGGTGTGTTCACCGTGTCCGCTCTCAGCTGCGTCCAACACCCCGGGCACGAGTCGTGCACCTGCCACGGCCGCTACACACCGGACTCCGGCGGAGAGACGCGCGGCGTCTACCTGCACGCCGCCGGACGCGACACCTGCCGGGAGGGCGAAGAGATCCCGGCGGCCGACGTGGGCGCCGCGAACCGGGTCTACGGACCGGACGGATCGCGCGAGTGGATTCTGTCCTCGGTTCTCCTCGCGGGGTCTGCGGCGGCCGTCGGAGGTCTGACGGTGACGTGGGTCCGCCATGTGCGCGTGCTCACGAGGGCGGGGCGGTAGAGCCAGGGGGCATGACCGCTGCCATCGGATGCGAAGGACGCCCGACAGCACCTCACGGGGGCCTCGGCGGATGCCCGTTCGCGAGGCCGTGCAGAGCACGGTCTCGTTCCCGGGGGCTCCGAGCGCCGGGTCCGGTTCCGGCTGTGCGCTGCGAAGTGTCTCTGCGGTGCCGCACACTCGGCGGTCATGGCGACCGCTCCCGTGCTCCACTCCGTCCGCGACTACTACTGGGGCTGCATCTACTGCGAAGACCCCAAGGAGCACAAAGGAGAATACGGGCACCTCACCGATGACGGCCCCTTCTTCGCCGTGGAGGATCAGATCACCATCGAGGTGGTCAACAGCCGCCTTGTGGAACAGGAGGACGCCGACGTCGAGCTGAACGTCTACGTCCACGCCGCTGCCTGCCCTCGTCGGACCACGCTTCGGTCATCGTCCTTCGTTCCGGACGCTCTCGATCGGCGACGCCGATCGCTTCGACGAGGTCGCCCTCAGTCCAGGACGCTGGTTGATGCAGGTCGACCTGGACTCCCAAGGGCCGGCCGAGCCCCAGGCCCTGAGCGAAGTCACTAACCTGATCAACCCTGTGGCGACACCGGAGTCGCGAGTGCTGGTGGCTTCGGCGCTTGCGGGGGTGGGAGGGGTGGGCAAGACCTCGCTGGTGCTCACGTTACTGCCCCCGACCGAAACTGCGATCGGGGCAGATGCAGTTTATGGAACTAGTGGCCGCTCGGCAGCACGCCTCCGGCTCGGTATCCCATGCTGAAGGCCTCTGCGTCTTTGTCCAGTACCCTTCCTGTGACGGAGCCTGGCTCCTGGTCGGTGCTCCGGCGGAGGTCGGCAGCGACTCGGTCACAGACCATCGGATTAGAAGTCCGGTGACTTCGTGTCTCTAAGTGCCGCAGAGTGACGTTTCGTCCCTATCTATCCGAACACCGCTGTCGATTCGTGTCAAGGGGTTCCACCTGGTGCCGTGCCAGTACGGAACTGCGGAGCATAAACGGAGCACACACCGGCCCCTGGCGGCGTCCGATGGCACCTCGCGAGGTTCTCGCGAGAACTGTGTGTATGCTTCCGAGCCCCCATGATCGCTCGCGCCCTCGATTGGGGCAGCCGCTGATGACAGTGGTGAGTTCTGTAGGCCGCGGTTATCGCCGTGGTGTTATGCGAGAGGATCAGGACCGACCTGGCCGAGGAATCGATCGCCCACCCGGCCACACGCCGGGAGCACACGTCCAGCACCACCGCGCAGTAGACCTTGCCTTCCCGGGTGGGGCGCTCGGTGATATCGGTGCCCCAGAGCAGGTCCAGGCCCTGGCGGGCGAACTGGCGGTCCACCAGGTCGGCCGAGACCAAATCCGGCCGCGCCCGCCGCCACTTGGTACGGCCTGCGACTCCCCTTGGGCCTTAACCCCGGATGTTGGACACGGGGGTGGTTGATTACGCCGCGATCGCCATCGTAGACGCTCTGGAGGCCTCGAAGTCGTTCGGAGACACGTTCCCGCAGTATGAGTGACGACGACGGGTGTTGTAGCGGTGAGCCCACCGGAACACCGTGCGCCGCAACACCGCCTCGTTCGCGTACACGGCCTCCCCGGCGAGGGTCTCGCGTTTGAGTGTGGCGTTGAAGCTCTCCGCGGCGGCGTTGTCCGTGCTCGACCCGATCGCCCCCATCGACTGCACGATGCCGAGCTCAGCACACAGGTCCCCGTAGGCCCTGGAGGTGTAGACCGACCCGTGGTCGGAGTGGAACAGGGCCCCGGCCAGGCTCCCCCTCTCGCGGGCGGCCGCTCTGAGAGCGTCGGCCACCAGGCCGGTGCGCATATGGTCGGCCAGCGCCCACCCGACCAGCTTGCGCGAGCACAGATCGATGACCGTGGCCAGGTAGAGGTTGCGCCCCTCCGCCAGCGGCAGGTAGGTGATGTCGCCCACGTACTTGGTGCCCACGTTCTGGGCGGTGAAGTCCCGTCCCAGCAGGTCGGGGTGCTTGCGGGCGCTCTGGTCGGCGTCGGTGGTGCGCACCCGTCGGCGGAGCCGGATCCCGGCCAGGTCGTGTTCGCGCATCACGCGGGCGACCTTCTTGTGGTTGATGCGCTCATCCTGGGCGTCCCGTAGGCGGCATCGCCGCCCTGGGCCGGGTCTTGTAGGGAGCGGATACGCTCGGCCAGGGCCAGGTCGGCCACCTGGCGGGCCGCCCGGGCGGGGGCGGCTTTGAGCCAGGCGTAGAAGGAGGATCGGGCCAGTCCGATGACCTCGCACAACCGCTTCACCTCGAAGGTGTGTCGGTGGTCGGCGACGAACTGGAAGCGGTTCACCAGTTCGTCTCCCCGGCGAAATACTTGGCCGCCTGGCGCAGGATGTCGCGTTCGGTCTCGAGCTTTTGGCGTTCGGCCTGTTCGGCGGTCAGGGCGGCCTCCAGACGGGCGATCCTGGCGGCAGTGCTCTCGCCCTTGGGCGGTGCGCCTGTGGTGGGTGTGGTGGCTTGCGGGGTGCAGGCCTACCCCGAGTACCTGGAATCCTCGGCCTATATCTGCCAGCCCGGCCGGGCCTTCCGGGAAGGGCTGACTGTGAAGATGTGTGGTGGCTTCTACGCCCAGCAGGCCATCCAACCGCACCTGGCCCGCATCCTCACCCGTGAGGACCACGTGCCCTTCACCTACGAGGAAGCGCGGCGACGGGAGGACAACGGCGGCAGGGACACCCGTATCGGAGGCCTGATCCGGGCTTCGCTGGAGAGCGAGGTCCGTGAGGAGGGGCAGGAGTACATGGTGTTCCTCCTCTCGGAGCCGGAGGATCGCGAGACCGTGGTGCTGGAGGCTCCGGCGGTCAACGACACGGTGGCCTCCTCCGGTCGCCCGTGGGCGTGGACGATGGGCCAGCGGTATGTGTCCCTGGCAGCTCTGCGGAAGCACGGGGTGCGCACCACCAGCGACCTGGGGCCCCCTGACTGTTCCCTGCCAACTAGTGGACTGGCCGAAAACGTTGCTGGTGTGACATGAGGGGTCCAGACCTCGATGATCTTGTACTTATAGCGAGGTTGGACGGCGAGACTCGCTATAAGTACAAGATCACGGCAGGTAGCACGGGGTCTGTGAACCTTTCCGGTCACCGCACTAGTAGTACTTCGTTAACTCGTGTCGGGTGGGTGCTGCTGCGCAAGGGGCCTACGGCAGGTGTGACACACGCCGGTCCAGCACAGCAGCACCCGTTGGAGCTCCTCCAACACCTGGTACAGACTCAGACCGACGTCGACCTTTTTGGGTCCAACCTCCGCAGGGTCAGGAACGCCTGGGCCGCGCTGACCAGCGTGACGTGGTGGTGCCAGCCCCGCCAGGTGCGCCCCTCGTAGTGGTCCAACCCCAACCCGTGCTTGAGCTCGCGGTAGTCGTGCTCGATCCGCCACCGGATCTTGGCCAACCGCACCAGGCGCCGCAGCGCGGTCTCCGCGGGCAGGCTGGACAACCAGTAATCGGTCGGTGTTTCGTGCCGGGTGTGATGGAGGCTCTCAAACCTGGGAAGGATGAGGGACATGCCAGCACCGAGGAAATACCCCGATGAGCTGCGCGAACGCGCCACCCGCATGGTCGTGGAGGCCCGCCGGAACCCGGCCACGCGTCCAGGGGCGATCGCCCGTATCGGC